>JBELAB010000194.1:0-6054 GCA_049509275.1 Syntrophobacteraceae bacterium
GTAAAGGCGTCATGATAGGGACTCAGTTGGAGCAGAGATCTGCTGTAATAACCAATCCAAAACAGTCCCTCCGGGTCGAGGAAATGAGACAATGCCTGGCCACACCGGAATTGGAATGCTGTCCAGGTGTTCCCCCTGATTTTATATTCAATGTCCAGTATATCCAAAAGCCTGTCCGGACGTTCCCTGCCGAATATTACCTCACCGCCGGTCTTGTAATCCCTCCAACCCATAGTAAGCCGGAGATCAGCCAATCGCAAGACTTCGGCCTTGAAGTCTTCGTGCAGTTTTTGGGAACTGCCATGTCGAATGCGCACCCCGCGCAACTTGGCGATATCCTCCATGCTGATCCTGGCTGTTTCATTCATCGGATCATCCAGCGCCACAATGCGTGACATCAGGATCAGGAAAATATCCGCTGTCTCCACAGACAGGTTACGCACCAGGTATCTGAGACTTCCAGAATGGATGAAGTGGAGACGGGGTGTATAATACATGGCGATAGAAGGATGGAAGCGGCTCGTAAAATCAGGCGGCGGTACGCAGAAAAAGGTTATATGTCCCGATCTGGTCTCATATTTGTATAAAGGACGACCATACGAATCCGACATCCAACGGTTCCTGGAGCCGCCTGCGTAGATGGCTCGAAGAGCAGCGTGGAGCACGGGACTTACCGGAACGGGCAATTTTTTCCTCTCATGGGCGGGAAATCTGCTCCTCGTATCATCATTTTTCGCCCGAGGGAGGCAATGCGGATGATCCTCAAGCTTAGTGCTCATCATGCGCGCCTTTGATGGAGCGTTGCCAAGATCATACAGAACACAACCCATTATCCCATGCCTCGATCGAAAACGCAAAACAGACCGAATGCCGTTAAAGAAATGTGGCTTTTTAAAGCCGAGAAGCGCTTAGGACTGCGGGTGCTCAACTATATGGCCGCTTCGAACCACATAATCTGGTCTTAATCGGCATCGTTATCGAACATATGGGCATTTCTTATAGAATAAATCTGCTGATATGGCTTCCCATGGTTGCCGGCTTGCTGGCGTTCACCCTAAGGAAAAGATCAATGAATGCTGATCGCGTTTTGGGTGCGGACGGCGCGGATGAGGAGCGTAACGCGCCTGTCAAAATCTCTGAGTCCTCCGCGTAGCTAACATCGAGTTTCTTGAAATTCTGTAAAGATTTTTATCTAATGTTGTTGCTTTCTCTGCACTCTGTGTGTCTGTGGTGAATCGCTTTTAGTCCTTTGGTTGCGGCCCGGGGCTGTTCAGCCCCCTCTGCGGTAAATCTTTTTGGCGCCTCCGGTCTCTTAGCCCGGCATCCGTCAGGAGGTTAAATCCACCTCGCTCAGCTTCAAGGTTTCCCGTTCAGCTTCCAGTATTTGGAGGATATCAGACTCGCACCCGGGGGCAACTGCTATCGAGACCAGCCCCAGCGTTGAGTCGACAGTGGATACTACTGCCATGCCCGGATATGCTTCAATGATGAATCTGAGGTAGTGAATTTGGTAGGGGTCTATCAGGTAGTTGCGCACGGAGCATTCTTCCGGCAGAATTCGCAAAGTTTTTCTCCTTTTCCTTGAGCCACTTGTATGTTAGCAAATAAAGTTTTAAAAGGGTAAGCTTGCGCCGAAAAGTTGGATTGACGCCCACGCGGGAATTCTGTGGTCCCGCGCGGCGCGGCGTCGATCTGTTGCCTTCCGGGGCGAAAGGCGACCCAAAATGCCGGAGTAAACCTCTAATGCGAAGATATACCCTAATTTTTTCAGTCTATATTCTTTTTCTTCCGGTTTCAATTTTGACCGTTTGGGGGGCTGACTCTGTCGCTGCCGTACAACCCCGGTCGGCCACTTATTTCAGCAGCGGGCAGGCCGTCTATGACCCGCAGGACCAGGCGAAGTGCCAGCAACAGGCTATCCAGGACCTTATGGTCCAGGGGCTTACCCAGGCAATAAGCTCATTTCTCAGTCCGGCACAGATGGGTACACAATTTACCGAACTCCAGAAGAAGATCCTGGCCAAACCCGCAAAATACATCGACTCTTACCGGGTTTTTTCTGAACAGCAGACGGGCGGAATGTATCACGTGGTCGGGGAGGTTACTGTTTCCATGGGCGCACTAAGAGAGGAGCTGGAGATATCAGGAATTCTGGCTGCCCAACCGAAGGACTTGGCCAAACCTGCCTCTTCGTCCGGGATTGGCGTCCCCGGCGGAGCAACCGGGAGTGAAAACACGCAGGTTGAAAAGGATGACGAATCTGCTGAAGAGCCGGATGAAGCGCAGACCTCCACCTCCCAGCCTCCGGCTTCTCAACCCCCGGTAATCGAGGGGGGCGCCGGCAGAGCGTCTTACCGCGGAATCTCTGCCACAAAGAGGGAAATCCTGTGGGCAGTTGCGGAGAAATGGGATCGGGAATGGGAGGTCCCGACAGAGGGCGGGAGTGTTAATTCTCTTTTTGCGCGAAGTCTTGGCAAGGAAATGGGCGATAATGACTTCTCGATCCTTTTTCCCCAGCCCGGTTCTGTGAAGATGGATCTCTACGGCAATATTCCCCCCTCTCAGGTGATATCGATCGCGGAAGGGCTTGGCATACAGGATGTGGTGGTCGGCAAGGTTTACTATGCCGAGGACCGCAACAACAAGCAGGTCCTGCTCGACGCCGATCTGCGTGTGATCAGGATCGGTCAGGGCAAGTCGGAATTTGAACTCCACAAGGCTCAGAGCATGGAGGATCTGTCCAACCAGGAAGGGGCGCTTGAGCTTGCCAGGCGAATCGCTCCTCAATTGAGCAACCTGCTTGGGGGCACTCAGGCCGGTCAGGGAGCAGGCGCTTCGACTCCTGCGGGCGTACCCTCAGCCGAGGTGGCAAGTGTCGGACCGCTCTTGATCTACGTGCCGTCTGCCCAGTATCCGTACTGGATGGAATTGGAGAACATTCTGCGCGAACAGTTCAAAAATATGCAGATAGTCAACCTTCAGATAGGGGCGACACAAAGCGCCGTGAAGCTCGATGGAGTCAACGGGGAGTATATATTGAAAATGAGCGGGACTCGGCTTCCGAGCGGCGCGACGGTCCGGATAGATTCTTATTCAACAGAGGCGCAGACCATGAATGTGTCCTTTTCACCTCCCGGAGGAGCCCAGGTCGAAACGAAATGACAATACCAAACCTGCTCACTCTCGCACGCATTTGCCTGACGGCTCTGCTGGCCTGGCTGCTGCTGAGACAATCGATGACGGCGGCCTTTATTGTTTTCTTTATCGCCGGTTTGACGGATGCCCTTGACGGACTGCTTGCAAGGGTGCTCGATCAGAAAAGCCGGCTGGGTTCCTATATAGATCCGGTTGCCGACAAGTTGCTCCTGGTAACGGCGTTTTTTCTGCTGTGGAAGATTGGTGAAATACCTCTTTGGCTGCTGCTGATCATTGTGGGCCGGGACCTGTTAATTCTGTGCGGGTTTTTCGTCCTGTATTTTTCGAGGGTGCAATTCGAAATAAAGCCGCTGGTCTCGAGCAAGCTGACCACCATGTTTCAACTGGGAACGGTTTTCACACTGCTTGGGAGATCATTTTTGGAGCTTTCGGGGTGGATATATTCGATCTTGTTCGTCACAACGGCCGGGTTTTCAATATTGAGCGGGGGACAATACCTGTTAAACGGGTTGTCCCTGCTCAAGCGTCATCGGTCGGGCAATACGGCCCAATGATGTTTTCCTTGACATAATGAGGCCGGGTCGTTATAGGTCAAGAGTTTCGTAGGCACGTAGCTCAGTGGGAGAGCGCTACCTTGACGCGGTAGAAGCCGGCGGTTCGAAACCGCCCGTGCCTACCAGTTATTCAGGCAAAATTGTTCTCAGGTTTGCAGACTCCTCTAATAGTTTGGCTGGCTGCCTAATTGGACTCGGATCACAGCAGGAAGATAAAATTTCGGCATTGAAGAGTGACATTTCCATTCGAGGCATCTTTCCAAAATGGTGGGGGTGCCTTTTTTTGTTGCGGACCCTCGGGCTGAATGCCGAGTTTATTCATAAGGAATGAAATATGCCAAAACAAATTCAGATTAGCCTCCCTGGTGGAGGAAATCATACAGTGCCCAAAGGGACCGCCGTTTCGGAGATTTTGGGCAAAATGGGGCAGTCCGGCGATGGTTGGATTGCCGCAAAGCTAAATGGTCAATTGGTGGACCTGGCCCGCAGGGTTGAAGAGGACGCTGTGCTCGAAGGGGTGGGAACCGATTCGCCGGCGGCGCTTGAGATCCTCAGACACAGCGCTGCGCACATAATGGCCCAGGCCGTCAGGTCGATTTTTCCGGAAGCGCGCATTGCCATCGGCCCGGCAATCGAAAACGGTTTTTACTACGATTTCGACGTGGCGAGACCGTTCACTCAGGAGGACCTGGAAAAGATCGAAGCCGGGATGAGGGAGATCGCTTCGCAAAAGCTTGCCTTCTCCCGGCGGGATGTGCCTCGCGAAGAGGCGATAGGCTTGTTTTCCAGGGTTGGCGAAAAATACAAGGTCGAGCTTCTCGAAGGGTTCACCGATCCTGTGGTTTCCTTTTATCAGCAGGGTGATTTCATCGACCTTTGCCGTGGTCCTCACGTTCCCCATTCGGGTTTTATCAAGGCTTTCAAGCTCACAAGCGTTGCGGGGGCCTACTGGCGCGGGGATGAGCGCAACCCGATGCTCCAGCGTATCTATGGGACCGCCTTCTTTGATGCGGAGTCGCTGAAGAAGTATCTCAACTTGCTGGAAGAGGCTCAAAGGAGGGATCACCGGCGGCTGGGCAAGGAACTCGATCTATTCAGTTTCTCGGATGAAATCGGTGCTGGGATGGTTATTTACCACCCAAAAGGGGCGCTCATTCGCACTATCCTGGAGAACTTTGAAAAACGCGAGCACCTGCTGCGCGGCTATCAGATAGTGGTGGGCCCGACGCTGCTCAAGACCGAATTGTGGAAAAAGTCCGGGCATTTCGAGCACTACCGCGAAAACATGTATTTCACGGAAATAGATGAACAGTCCTACGGTGTGAAGCCGATGAACTGCCTGTCCCACATGCTGATCTACAAGTCCAAAATCCGCAGCTACCGCGACCTGCCGATCCGCTACTTTGAGCTGGGGACGGTCCACCGGCACGAAAAATCCGGGGTGCTGCACGGCCTGCTTCGGGTCCGGCAGTTTACCCAGGACGATGCTCATATCCTGTGCACCGCCGGACAGTTGAACGACGAAATCAAAGGCATTATCGATTTTGTTACAGAGGTGATGGGGATTTTCGGCTTTGACTTTGAGATGGAAATCAGCACTCGGCCTGAGAAGTCCATCGGCACGGATGAAGATTGGGAGCGAGCGACCGGCGCTCTGGTGAAGGCGCTTGATGATAAGGGATTCCAGTATCATCTATGCGAAGGGGAGGGCGCTTTCTATGGGCCGAAGATCGACGTCAAGCTAAAAGACGCCCTCGAGCGGCGCTGGCAGTGTGCAACAATCCAATGCGATTTCACGCTACCCGAAAGATTCGATCTGACTTACATTGGGGCCGATGGGGGCAGGCACAGGCCGGTCATGCTGCACCGGGT
Organism: Syntrophobacteraceae bacterium; assembly: GCA_049509275.1. Lineage (GTDB taxonomy): Bacteria > Desulfobacterota > Syntrophobacteria > Syntrophobacterales > Syntrophobacteraceae > SbD1. The sequence goes on from JBELAB010000194.1 coordinate 5,583, forward strand.
GATCCTTGGGGCGATAGAGCGTTTCCTTGGAGTTCTCATAGAACATTATGCGGGGGCTTTCCCTATCTGGCTGGCGCCCGTGCAGGCTATGATCGTCACCGTTACAGACTCGCAGCTCGATTTCGCACAGGCGGTCTGCGGGGAACTCCGGAGCCGGGGCGTTCGCGCAGAGGTCGACATGAGAAGCGAAAAACTCGGGTATAAGATCCGTGAAGCCCAGATGCAGAAAGTCCCCTACATGCTCGTTATCGGGGACAAGGAAGTCGAGAAGGGGGCTATGGCGCCCAGGAAACGGGATGGAACTCAACTGAGTCTGATGACCCCGCCTCAGTTTGCTGAACTGGTGGGAAAAGAGTGCCTCGAGTCCAGCAAGGGGCGTGTTGGTTTGAGCATCGTTTGAACAAAAAGCGCGGCAATTGTATGAAAGAAAAAAATAAACCCTAATCAAAAGGAGAAACGACACTGGAGAAAC
>JBELAB010000195.1:0-6045 GCA_049509275.1 Syntrophobacteraceae bacterium
TATGAGAAATACAAGTAATAGTTGGCCGATAGCTCTACTTGGCAATGGGTATGTCTTTTTGAGTTTATTTGCGATAATCCATGAATACAGTGATAGGATACTTATTCCAATCGGCAAGTAAAAACGAATTTTAAAATTTGTTGCGGCAGAAACCCAGGCAACTGTGATTAAAGCTGTCAGGGCACAAATCCCAAACCTTTTCAAACCAACTGTTGACCGTCTTTGCTTTGTGAGTTCCATCTGAGGTTATCCTTTCAAATCGGGATTATCTCAATAAGCGGCATGGGTTAGAATTTCTATTACTTGATCTTCAGCATCAGCTTGGATTAGCCGCTCGCAAAGCCCTTTTATGTCGGTCTCACTCGCCTTAGCCTGAATAGTGCGTCAACTTGACCCCGAACTGGAGTCGAGCAGCATTTCCTGGCCGGATTCTATCATGAAAAGCTCTCGGGATACCGAATGTCCGTCAACCGGCCTTCGCAGGTGCATCGTCGATTGCGCCGGCGTGACTCTGTACAGGTATAAGCAATGCACTGAAAAGGACAATCAATTGCAGCAAAGCGTGCTCCTCATGCCTGGTGTGCCTGTCGCATTGCCGAAGTCTGACGCATTAGACTTTAGCACACTGGTATTTGCGTTGATAGTCATACCGGTATTTATTTCCAATTTGCTCCGGGATCGGACAACTGGTTGCGGGCAAGGGATTTTCTTACACAAGTATCGAGCTTCGACGCGCAGGCGGGCCTCTGCAATGCTCAGTCGGATTGGGCCATAACGAACAGCGTCCCCGGCGGCGCATCGATCCGATCCGATAGCCACCTCACTTATTAAGGAATTGTTTATACCTTCTTCAAAGCCTTTGCCGAGCCATAAGGGCCGGAACTTCGACCTCATGGCCCGGGCTTCCCTGAGGGTCCTTAAAGCTTAGTCGAATTACCCTGGATAAGGAACGGCGGCCTCTTGCATCTTCTCATTTTTCATTAAAGCAAACGCTACCTCTGTTTCCCGCATCCTCTGGAACGGTCGCACCCGAAAATCATCTCATCCACATGAGCGCAGATTATGTGCCCGACGGTGATATGACACTCCTGCACCCGCGCTGTCACCGGGGACGGAACGTGCAGGATTATATCACAATACAGGTCCATTTCAGTCTCGGACGAGCCGCCCAGACCGATTGTGAGAACACCGTTCTCGCGGGCCCATTTGAGTGCCCTTATCACATTGGAGGATCGGCCACTCGTGCTTATCGCTAAAGCGACATCCCCGGGTTGCGCTAAGGCCCGCAGTTGCTTTGCGAATATATCACCGAAGTCGAAGTCATTCGCTATGCTCGTCAGAATTGATGTGTCAACTGTGAGTGCAATTGCAGGCAACGGAGGCCGGTCTATTTGAAAACGGTTTACAAACTCGGCCGCCAGGTGTTGGGCGTCTGCGGCGCTGCCGCCATTACCGAAAAGAAAAAGTCGGTGCTTCTCGAGGAAGGCTCGGCTTACCACCACGGCCATCTCCACAATAGTTTCTTTCGCCGCGCTGCAGAGCGCCTGTTTTGTCTGGATGCTTTCCTGAAACATCCGCTCTGTAGCAAGCAAAAATTCTTCCTTTTCGATCAGTTCCATACATTTTCCCCTGGATTGCCGATATTAATTAAATGGGAGAGCAAATTCCACGTAAAACTACTTGCCCAACCCCCGAAATTCGACCGTACCACCACTGCCATCTCTGGATGGTGTGCAATAAACACTGGGTAGTTCGCAAATTTACTGCGGATTGGAGAGACACACTGGAAAAGCAGCGGACGCAGCTTGAGTAGATGTGGCAGATGCTTGCAGGGAAGTAATCAGTAAGGTAGGCCCCGTTAATCACGGGCCGGCTTTTGCATTGTGAGCGCCAGCGCAATCATAAATAGCTCAATTAAAGGAATTGCTTATGCCTTCCTCAAAGCCTTTGCCGAGCCATAAGCCAGTTAAGAAAAACACTTTCCGGCGGTTGCGACTGTCGGGACGATATTAAGGCGCTGCATAATTGCCTGCATTACCATGTCCACAATAACCAAATGAACATCCTCGACCTTTTGCATATCATGCACCCGGACAAGTCGGCCGCAGCCTAATCCGGCTGAGCGTTTTCAGGTTTTTCCGTAAAAGATGATCACCGATCACGGATGCCGAAAGGGTATTGCCTGCCTAATGAATGGCGGAGAATACATCGGGAGTGATTCGGAGAAATCGCCTCGAAGGCGACGCTAAAAGCACAGAACCCTCTGCGGTCACTCACATAAGAGCACCGCAGAGGGTCTTCCTGAATCCGTGAACTTATAAGTGACAGTTTTCTAGTTTCTCACTATATAAATAATTGAAATAGTTGATGTTTTATGGCATTATGCCGCCTCACAAGGGCTCACTTGGGAGGTGAAACATGAAACAATTCATAATCGCGCAGTCCAAAAAAGAATTCTATACCTCTCACTCGGGCCTCGCCTTGGTAGGGCTGTGTTTGAACAAGCTGTGCTCATTGCCGGCCAGGGCCATGGACGCCTTTCCCAGGAAAGTCGGTGGGATTGGTCTTGACGATATCCTTCGTAGTTATGTAGGGCTTCTGACAATGGGGAAAAGCGATTTCGAAGCCATAACGGACTGTCGGGATGACGACCACTTCAGTCAATCCTTGGGAATCACACGCGTTCCCTCCGCTGAAACCTTGCGGCAGCGATTGGACGAAGCTGCGCCCACCCTGCGTCGTATCGCTGATGTATGCTCGGTCGGATTCCTCAAAAAAGCCCGTGTAACCATCACCCCTCTGGATACAGGACATATCCCCCTTGACTGCGACGTGTTCCCCATGGATAACTCCAAGACCAAAAAGGAAGGGGTATCCCGGATCTACAACGGGGAGGACGGATACGCGCCCATGGCGGCTTACTTGGGAACTGAGGGTTGGTGCCTGGAGTTGGAATTGCGTCAGGGGAGCCAACACAGCCAAGAGGGATTCATCCCTTTTATAGGTCGAGTCATCGAGAAAGCCCGCAGCCTTACCTCCCGAAAGCTTCTGGTGCGCCTGGACTCGGCCCACGATGCGCTGGATACTCGTGTTGCCCTGGCGGGTCAAAAGAATGTCAGCTACATCATCAAGTGGAACCCGCGAAGGGGAGACCAACTCGAATGGGCGGGGCGAATTTTCAATGAGGGCGTGGTTACTACTCCCAGGGATGGAAAGAGAGTTGGACTGCTCACCGTTCATATCCGACAGGTCCATGAAGGAAAGACCTACATGTTCAAAAGGGTGATGCGGGCGGTCGAGCGCACCATCGACCGGCGCGGGCAACGTCTTCTCACCCCGGAAATCGAGATCGAGGGATGGTGGACCACACTGGATCTGCCAGAAAAAGATGTGATCGGGCTTTACGAGGGTCGAGGCACAAGCGAGCAGTTCCATGCTGAGATCAAATCCGACATGGACATGGAAAGGCTCCCATCGGGCAAATTCGCAACCAATGCCTTGATCCTGACTCTTGGGGGACTGGCTTACAACATTCTGCGGGCTATTGGACAACTCGGACTTGTTTCCGGAGAAACTCCTGTACGCCATATGGCCAAACGTCGCCGGATAAAGACCGTGATGCAGGAGTTGATGTACCTGGCGGCGCGGTTGGTGCGTACAGGCCGCCGCCTGAAACTTGTCTTCAGCCGGCATTGTCCTGCATTTGCGGCTTTCAGCACGGTCTACACCCACTTTGCCTGTGGCTGATGGAGCGCACAAAGGGTTAGTGAATGCGGAAAATTTAGAAGGTAGCAAGATCAATGGGATAACTCCGCCTCACTGGCAGATATTGATTATTGGACGGGAGTAATTATCGCCCACTAAGGTGCCAGTTCTGAAAATTGTGGAGCTTAGCGCCCGCGTATTGGCAAAAAAATGACTCCCGAGGGTTTCATAAGTAAATTCGTTCAATTTGTGCTCACGGATTCAGGATATTGTTAATTCATCTGGGTAACGCAACTCCATATAGCAACTTATATTCGTCTCGGAGCTGGTCACGAAACTTCGGATGAGCGATAGAGATCAGCGCTGCTGCTCTTTCTTCATTTGTTTTGCAATATAAATCGGCAATACCATATTCAGTAACTACATAACGGACATCATATCTGGTGGTTGTAACAGGCGTTCCGGGCTTTAACTGACAAGATATTCTCGAAACCGTGTCCTTTTGAGCCGTCGATTGCACGGTGATAAAAGCCCGCCCATTTTTTGCGGCTGCAGCCCCTCTAACGAAGTCGAGCTGCCCACCAATGCCACTGAACTGCTTAGGCCCAAGAGACTCAGCGGCTACCTGCCCCAGCAGGTCCACTTCCAATGCGGAATTAATCGACACCATATTGTCATTACGGCTTATAACGAATGGATTGTTAACATAGTCAACTGGATAAAGAGTGAAAAACGGATTATTATCCACATAGTCATACATTTTTCGAGTGCCATACACGAAAGTCGCCACAACTTTGTCAGGGTGAAGAGTCTTATTTTTACAGTTCACAATGCCGGCTTCAATCAGTTCGATCAGACCGTCGGACACCACTTCCGTATGAATCCCCAGGTCATTTTTTACATTCAAGTAGGACAGGATAGCATCTGGAAGCATACCCGCTCCCATTTGCAATGTATCCCCATCTCTGACCATCGAGGCGACATTTTCCCCAATCTTATCCAGGATAACGTTTTTCTGAGCAAATCGAGTCAACTCCAGAATTGGACCGTTTCCTTCCACTATATAGTCAAATTGCGAGACATGAACGAATGTATCTCCATAAGTCCTGGGCATATTAGGATTAACCTCAGCAATGACAGTTTTGGCACTTTCGATGAGCTGCTTGGAGTAATCGACAGAAACGCCCAAACTGCAATATCCGTGGAAATCCGGCGGCGATACCATAGTGATAAAAACATCGACCGGTATACTTTTTTCACGGAAGGCTTTAGGAAAATGATGAAACATTAAAGACGAAAAATGTCCCCGGTTGTCCCATATAGCCTCACGGGTGCCGGGACTGGCAAACGCGCTATTAACAATGAAATGGTCCTTCATTTCCGGACTACAATAAGGTGCGTTGCTTATGGTCACCCCTTGCCATATTTCAACACTCTGCAGTTCTGATGCTCTTTTAAGCAATGCATCAATCAATAACTTTGACTCACTTGCAGCGTGCCCGGGAACAACACGGTCACCTGATTTTACAATTCTTGCGGCTTCATCACGAGTCATCAGCCGTTCTTTATAAATTTTATGCCAACTCATTTATAATTCCCCCTTTGGTAAGGTTATTTTAATAGTAATTTTACTTGCTCTTAAACTCGTATTATACAAGCATCCCCTTGTGTAAGGCCGCCACAAATCGCGCAAGCTGCCACTCCACCACCACGCCGTTTCAATTCGGCCGCAGCGGTCATCATGATACGAGCGCCACTAGCAGTATTCGCGTGTCCGACTGCAATCGCACCACCATTAACATTTAGTTTTTCAATAAGCTGTTTGTACCTGACTTCACTGAAGCTGTCTAAGGGATAATTGTCAATCTTACTTACCACTTCCTCATACTCTTTCTCCATAAAGGTGCTACAAGAAAGCAGTTTACATGATACTAACGGAACGCAGGCAAATGCCTCGTTAATCTCCAAAATATCTATCTCGTCTATTGACATTTTCGATTTATTTAGGCACTTCTTAATGGCAAGCGCTGGTGCTACCGGTAGTAAATCTGCGTTTGCCGCTATCGAGCACATATTAACAATCGTATAAAGCGGCTCTATACCAAGCTTATTGGCAATACTTCCGGCCATAAGAATCTGCGCAGTTGCCCCGTCATTTAGTCCAGGAGCATTGCCCGCGGTAACGGTCGGATTGCCAAAAATAGTTTCAAGCTTAGCCAAATCTGCCAATGTCACATTAGGTCGATATTGTTCATCAATATCCAAACTAACAGTTTCAACGTTTTTCCCTGTCTTAGTGGTAATATCCAAAGGAACCATTTCTGTTTTGAAAAAATCAGC
>JBELAB010000196.1:0-6040 GCA_049509275.1 Syntrophobacteraceae bacterium
ACCAACAACGCATCGATATTGTTCAGTGATTTTTTTGCATTTGCTTTCAGCCGTTTCCATTCAAGCGTCAATCTCAAATAATCCGCCGCCGATATTTTTGTCCCCTTGATCATACGAAGGGCAACCATGCGATCCATCTGGTCAAGATGATTTTCGAGCCACTCCTTGTTTACCGCACAGGCCTCGGCGGCAATGACCAGACCTGTTGAATTTAATTTTTGCGCTTCAATGGCCTCCGGAAAACTGATGCTTTCCACATGCGCACCCAACTCTTTGAAAACGTCACCGCTATCTCTTACCGCCTTTTCAACATCCGGATGAATGTGATCCCAGAATATCGACTCGGCAAAGGCTATCCGCAATCCCTTGACACCGGCGTCCAACCAGTCAAGAACATCGATTGGCAGCAATCCGAGCGTTGTTTCGTCTTCGAGGTCGCTTCCCTGGATTTGTTGAAAAATATGCGCGGCATCCTCGACCGAACGTGCTAATGGCCCGAAGGAGTCCATGGTCATGCTCAGGGGATACACGCCGGCCCTGCTGACGCGTCCCACTGTCGGCTTCAGGCCCGAAATCCCGCACAGAGAGGAAGGTATTCGAATCGATCCCCCGGTATCGGTACCCATTGCCACAGAGGCCAAGCCTGCGGAGACCGATACCGCAGAGCCGCTGCTGGACCCCCCGGGGACATGGGGTGTCTCGCTCCACGGATTATGCGGAGTCCCGTGGTCGCTGTTAATACCCAGACCGCCGTAGGCAAATTGTACAGTATTGGTTTTACCTAGAAGAACCATCCCGCAACGAGCAAGCTTTTTAACAACAGTAGCGTCTCTTTTTGCGATGTTGTGCTTCAGTAGACTCGTGCCGGCTGTTGTTGGCAGCCCTTTGACGTCGTACAGGTCCTTCACCGCATAGGGAATCCCGTGAAGAAGGCCCAGATCGTTCCCCTTGTAAATGTTGATTTCGGCAGCCTTCGCCTGATCCAATGCGCATTCGGGGTGTACGCAACGGTAGGCGTTTAGAAATTCATCGAGCGAGTCGATTCGATCGATGAAATGTTTGACCACCTCAACCGGAGAAAACCGCTTCGCCCGAATATTTTTCGCTAGTTCCACAATAGTCTGAAAGTGAATAGGATCTTTAAGCATAGCGCCCTCACTGCCTTATGGATAGTCAGCAGGTCGACAAATCGGCCTGTTTCATGGGTGGGTAGGCCCTACAGTGAACGGTTTATTCATTGGAAGACTCGCAGGTTGAGGCGGGGTTCGAAAGACTCCCGTTTGCGGCGATCAGGTACACAAATGATTCGAAAACAGCGAAGATTTTGAGGCCTATTTTGTCAAGGACGCAGAGAGCGACGCCGGCAAGATCTTTTGGCCATCTATCCCAAGTGGTCCAACACTTGCCTGACTCTTGCCGCAAAACTATCCCTTCCGAAAGGTTTCTGAATGAAGTCTACTCCTTTGTCCAGAATGCCGCGATGTGTTATCAGGTCGGCGGTATAGCCTGACATATATAGGCACTTGAGGTCCGGGCGGATGGCGCTAAGCTGTTCTGCCAGTTCCCGGCCGTTCATCTCCGGCATCACCACGTCCGTGATAAGCAGCTGAATGTCTCCCGGATGATCCTCTCCAAGATGAATGGCGTGTCTTGGAGTCGGCGAGGCAAGGACTTCATAGCCCAGCTCTTCGAGAATCATCTTACCGAGGTTCAGAATCGCTTCATCGTCCTCGACCAGAAGGATGGTTTCCTTGCCTGTAAGGCGCTTTACGGCCACATGCTCAGAGGCGGCCTGTGCGGTTTCAGCCTCGAACCGCGGCAGGTAGATTTTAAAGGTGGTTCCTTGCCACGGTTCGCTGGCCACATAAATAAAGCCGTCGTTTTGTTTAACGATGCCGTAGACTGTGGCGAGTCCCAGCCCGGTTCCCTTGCCCAGTTCCTTGGTGGTAAAAAAAGGCTCGAAGATCTTCTCGCACACTTCCCGGCTCATGCCCGTTCCGGTATCGCTCACGGTCAGCAGGACGTATTGTCCGCGAATCAATTCGGGGGTTTCGGCCATCTTGGGATCATCGATCACAACGTTCTCGGTCCTAATGGCGATGGCGCCTACTCCGATAATGGCCTCGCGGGCATTGACCACAAGATTGGCCAGGATCTGGTCCACCTGGGAGGGATCAATTTTGACTTTCCACAGATCGGGTTCAGGCCCCCATAACAGGTCGATATCTTCGCCGATAAGTTTCCGCAACATCTTTAGCATGCCCGAGATCGTGCCGTTCAAATCCAGTATCTTCGGGGTGGCGGTCTGCCTTCGGGCAAATGCCAGCAGTTGCCGGGTAAGGGCCGCTGAACGCTGGCCCGCTTTGAGGATTTCCTGGAGGTTGAGTTGAAGTTCCTCAGCGGAAACGTCCGTATTCAACGCCAATTCCGCCTGGCCGATGATCACGCCCAGCATGTTGTTGAAGTCGTGCGCCACGCCGCCGGCCAGCCGTCCCACCGATTCCATCTTCTGGGCATGGAAGAGCTGTTCCTCGAGTTTTTTTCTTTCCTTCTCTCCCCGCTTGTATTCCGTGATATCGCGAAATGTGACCACGGCCCCCACAACCTCACCCTCTTCAATAATTGGCGCACTGCTGTATCTGGCCGGAAAACTAGTCCCATCTTTTCTCCAGAATACTTCTTCGGCAGCCTGGCAGAATTTGCCGTCCCGGAAAGCTTGAAAAATCGGACAATCCTCTTCAGGGTCTAGCCCTCCATTTTCTCTGGTGTGATGATAAAGGTTATGACCCTTCCGGCCGATAAGCTCATCGGCCATATACCCCAACATCCTGGTAGCGGCAGGGTTGACAAAGGTGTGTCTCCCCTCCCTGTCCAATCCCAGAATCCCTTCTCCTGCCGAGTTCAAAATCAGCTCGTTGTGGCGCCTGAACCGTTCAAGTGTTTCCTCTGCCTGTTTGCGTTCGGTGATTTCTTGATACAACCGTTCATTAGAAGCTTTGAGGGCCGCCAATGCCTCCTTGATGCCGCTTATGTCCCTTGCAATGCCAATACTCCCGAGAGTTTCGTTTTGGCTGTCTTTCAGCAACCCAATGGAAATTTCAAATGGGACAATGCTGCCGTCCTTTCTCTTCATTCTCATTTCCCATTTCTTAACCGAGCCTTCCCGGCGCAAGCTCACAAGCATTTTTTTGAGCTCATCTTTATCCGCGTAGAGATCAAACGCAGGCTTCCCCTTCATTTCTTCAAAGGTATAGCCGTAGAGGTCCTCAGCCATTTTGTTCCATCTGATAAACCTTCCATGTTTATCCACAATGGTGATGGAATCGGGAGAATTTTCAAAGATGTTCTCAAGGTAGGCATTGGTTTGCTTGATCTCCTCCTCCATCAACTTGCGCTCGGTAATGTCAGCATAAGTTCCCAGCACGCCAATCACCTGGCCGTCCCGGTCATACATGGGCACCTTGCTGACCATATGCCAAGCCTGAGAACCATCCGGCCTGATTTGCAGCTCTTCATAGTTGATCTTGGGCCTGCCGCTCTCCAACACCTTGCGATCATCGGCACGATAGAGGTCGGCAATTGGTGCAGCGGCGGTCTCGTAGCCGGTCTTGCCCACAAGCTGATTTGGGTCCTCATAGCCGCAATCCAGGGCGACGGGTTTGTTGCAGCCGACAAAAACCAGGTTTCGATCCTTCCAGAACACCCGCTGCGGGATATTGTCCAAGACCGACCGGAGCATCTGACGCGAAGCGAACAGCTCGTCCTCCGCCCGCTTGCGCTCAGCAATCTCGTTTTCCAGGCGGAAAGATTCCTGTTTGGCGATCAGGTTCGAGTATCCAAGTTTTGAGATGAAATAGGCCATCTCCCCAAAGAATACAGTCAGGCTCTTGAGTTTTTCTTCCGAAACAACAGGGACATCTTTCAGTGCCTCAAGATATTCATACGCATCGAAACCGAAGGTCTCGGCCCGCAGTCTGAAACGATCCATATCCGGTTCTGCGAGCAAAATCTGCCCGATGACAACACTGGCGATGTGCTTTGCCTTAACAATGATCGGGACCGCGCAGTCCACCAGTCCGTTATCACATTGTTCGATAACCAGATCATGCGGTTCTTTCAACTGATCCAACAGATGTCGATTACTCTTTGTGCAGTAGGCTGCCGAAGTGGGACATGTTCGGTGGAACTTTGTACAGATGTCCCTCCACCCGGTGGCAATAAGAACGTTGAGGCCGGGATGATCCAAGAAACCCACGGCAAACCCTGTGGCTTGAGTGAATTTCTCAAAGACATCACGAAGCTCGCCCATATCGACCAGATCGCCTATGTCGTATTTTCCATCAACCAAATGGGCTTTAGCGGCATCATCGCTACTCATAGCCTGAATCCGTGATTTCAAAATGAGCGAAGCAAGTGGAACAGGCAATCTGCTGCTACCACCTGATCACCTTAGGGTCAAATAGTTTCCGTCCGGATTTGTTGTCCTAAAAGAGTCTTTTTCCGCCCCCGGATCAGGGCTTGCCAAGGACTTGACCCGGGGCAGGCCCTCCGGGAATTCACTGCAAAACATTTCATTGCACTGCTGCTCGATGCAGTAGAGCAGGTCCGCTATTGCTCCCACCATCTGAGCAGGGCGCTTCCCCACGTAAAGCCGGCCCCGAAAGCGGCCAGCACCAGATAGTCGCCCTTTTTCACCCCATGGTCACTTTCCAACACTGCTTCGTAGAGGGCAAGCGGAATGCTTGCTGCGACCGTGTTTCCGTAGCTGCCAATGTTTGCGATCACCTTTTTGTCTTCGATATCTATGCGTCTCGCGGCGGCTCTTACGATGCGGTTATTTGCCTGGTGCGGTACCAGGAAGGTGACGTCATTGCCGGTAAGGCCGTTTTTTTCGAGAATCTCGGCCGTAACACTCGACATTTCGCTTACTGCTGCCTTGAATACGTTACGGCCATCCTGAAAGACGAAATGTTCCCGGTTATCCACGGTTTCGTGCGTTGCCGGCCTGCGGCTCCCTCCACCTTTCATACAAAGGTATTCCCCTCCGGAGCCGTCAATATGCAAAATAAAATCGAGAATACCAAATCCGGGTTCGGGGCATGCCTCCAGGAGCACGGCCCCTGCAGCATCTCCGAAAATAACGCAGGTGTTCCTATCGGTGTAATCGATGACGGTGCTGATTACGTCGCTGCCTATGACAAGCGCCTTGTTGACTCTTCCTGCCTCTACAAGCTGGGCCGCGGTCGCAAGGGAGAAAAGAAACCCGGAGCATCCGGCCGACAAGTCGAACCCCCAGGCATTTTTGGCCCCAATCTCATTCTGCACGAGGCATGCGGTTGCGGGAAACATCATGTCGGGGGTCACCGTCCCTACAATGATGAGGTCAAGCTCCTCGGGGCCGACTCCGGCTCTTTCGAGGCATTCCAGTCCAGCCCGAACCGCCATATAGGAACTTCCCAGACCCGGTTCCAGAATACGGCGTTCCCGGACTCCGGTCCGGCTTAGTATCCACTCGTCGCTAGTGTCTACCATCTTTTCAAGATCGCTGTTTGTGAGCTTCCTTTCAGGCAAAAAGCGGCCGATTGAGCGAACATATGCGGTGCGTTTAGTCATCAAATCAATACCTCTACATCACTCCCTTGTAGTATCCACCATCTATCTGAATGGAATCACCCGTAATGAAGCCGGCCCGCTCGGACGCAAGGAAAGCGATCAGTGCGGCGACTTCATCGGGTTTGCCCATTCGCCCGATGGGCATTTGAGATTCCCATTTGCGGATAATCTCATCGGGCCTTGCACCCTGCTTTTCCGCGACATCGAGCGAGAGCAGGCGCACGCGTTCTGTCGCGATATACGCCGGGCAGACATTGTTTACGGTTATGTTGTAGGGAGCCAGTTCGTTGGAAAGTGTTTTGGCAAGTCCCACAACCCCGATCCGCATGGTGTTTGACAGGATTAGCCCTTCGATCGGCTGTTTTACGGAAACTGAGGTCATGTTAATTATCCGGCCCCAGCGTTTTTCCATCATCACGGGAACAGC
>JBELAB010000197.1:0-6040 GCA_049509275.1 Syntrophobacteraceae bacterium
ACCGAATCTGAGCGCATGGGATACATTGTGGTTATCCGGGGAGAAATGCACAGCTTTCTATCACTGATTTCACAGTATCTGTCAAACTCGCCTGCCGCAGTGACGGACGGGCTGGACATGGTGCTCAAACGCAAGGCGATTGTGGCTGAAGCACTGGCGGCCCAGCGGGACGCCATTTTGGGCGGGCGATATCCCGACCTGGCGCTTGCCCTTCGCAACCTGAGGACCCTCAATGCCCAGATTGCCCAAAAGATCATGTCTGGTCCCGGTCCCGAAGGCCCCGAGGCCTATCGGCAATTGATCGAAAAGTGGTCAGCCGAAAAGGAGAGCGTTGAAGTCTTCCTGGCGAGCCGCATCCCGGAGATCGACCTGGAGAGAAAGCTCATGGAAGCCAATCGGGCTAAACTTGCCGTAGCGCTTCCCGAGGGCACGGTCCTAGTTGAGTTCGTCCGGTTCAATCCATTCGACTTCAAAGCCATACCCGCACAGGGACAGTCGATCTGGAAGCCGGCTCGCTATCTGGCTTTTGTCCTGCTCCCGGACCAACCGGACAACATTCAGATGATCGACCTGGGCGAGGCGGACCTCATCGACGAAATGATATCCGATTTCAGGGGCGCAGTTACCGGAAGGGCCGAAAAACCGGGCGGGGACGCGGCGAGGGGCGTGCAGGGCTCTGTTACCGATGCCGGGTTCAAACTTCGTGAAGCGATCTTCGATCCTTTGAAAAAAGTTTTGGGCGACCGCAAGCGGCTTATCATTGCCCCTGACGGCGACATATATCGTTTGCCATTCGGTGTGCTGCCCGTTGACAAAGAGCGCTATATCATCGAGGACTACCATATCAGCTATGTCGGCTCCGGGCGGGACATTCTGCGTTTTGGTGCGGGTTCGGCCCAGGCAGGCGCCGCCCCGATAGTGATTGCGGACCCGGACTACGATCTCCAGGCCGGTGCGAAAAGCGTTGAAACAGGAGCAGGTGCGGAGCAGCAAAGGCAATCACGGGATATGGTCCGCTATGCTTCACATTTCATGCGTTTGCCCGGCACTCGCGTAGAAGGCGAACGTATTGCGGCCATGCTCGGCGTCAAAGCTCTGGAGGGAGGCTCAGCCACCAAGCGCAGGGTTGAAGACGCACGCTCGCCCCGTATCCTGCACATAGCGACTCACGGCTTTTTTCTGCCGGACCAGCAGCGTCCCCCCGGGGGGAAAGAATTCCAGACAGACCGGGGGAAAACCGGGGCGGCAGATTTGGCCAACCCGCTGTCACGGGGTATGGAAAACCCGTTGCTGTGCTCAGGCATTGTGCTGGCGGGCGCCAACACCTGGCTTCAGGGAAAGGCGCTCTCCCCGGAGGCTGAGGACGGCATCCTGACGGCGGAAGACGCTTCAGGTCTGGAGTTGCTTTTCACTGACCTTGTGGTGTTATCGGCCTGTCAGACCGGACTTGGCGACATAAAGGCCGGCGAGGGGGTTTTCGGGTTGCGCAGGGCGTTCCTTCTGGCCGGAGCGAAAACGCTTGTGATGAGTTTATGGAAGATTCCGGATGACGAAACCAGGATGCTGATGGAAGGCTTCTACAAGCGCGTATTGGAAGGCAGACCAAGAGCAGAGGCCCTGCGCGAAGTACAGTTGGAGGTCAAGGCGGCCTTCCCGGAGCCGCTGTTCTGGGGAGCATTCATCTCGCAGGGCGACCCTGGGTCCCTACCTGGTAGCATCTTTAAAAATCCTCCCCCCGGCCCCCCTTTATAAAAGGGGGGCAGAGGTTGCGTCAATCCCCGGATCGAGCCCGGGGCAGGCTCTGGCTGGAGGCACCGGTTTCCAAGCCCCGGATTCTACTTTTTGGTCTTTTCACCGAGCCTGGCCTTTAAAAGGTCTGCCAGAGTTCCCATAGAATCCGGATTTCCCTTCAAATATCGTGAATAATCGTCCTCGCCTTCGTTATGATCTCCAGGGTCCTCAGACCCTGCCAACGACAAGGAAATACGTTTGTTGTCCCTGTCGACAGAATCGATCATTACTTCAACGGCCTGGCCCTTTGCCAGCACCTCGTGCGGATGCTTGATCCTTTTGCCCGATCCAAGTTTGGAGATATGCAAAAGACCATCCACCCCAGGCACCAGCGAGACAAAGGCGCCAAAATTCGTCAATCGAACCACGGCGCCTCTGTGGCGAGATCCTTGTGGAAAATCCTTTTCAATATTATTCCAGGGATCCGGCAGAGCCCGTTTTAAGCTAAAAGAAAGACGATCTTTGTCCCAATCAAGATTTGTGGCCACCACCTCAACTTCCCGGCCAACTTCCAACAGGCCGTGGATGTCCTCCACCCGGTCCCAACTGATTTCCGAGACGGGTATGAGCCCTTCCAGGCTGCCGATCTTTACGAAAGCGCCAAAATTGTGGATGGAGGCTATTGTCCCCATCACCTTCATTCCTTCCTTCAGCAAGCCTTTCTGCTCTTCTCTCAGTCTCCGGCGCTCTTCTTCCAGAACCGACCTGTTGGACAAAATGATGTTTCGTCCCTTCTCAGCGTATTGAATGATTCGGAAAGCGAGATGTTGGCCTACAAGATCATGCGGGGTTCCAGAATGTTGAAGCCCCATCTGAGAATGGGGACAAAAACCGATAAGCCCCCCGGCTATCCTGATTTCAAAGCCACCCTTTATTTCTTTCTCAACAAGCCCTTCCACAGGTATTCCACTTCGCCATGCTTCTTCCAAATGGTATCGTCCGGCCTCGCCTCCGGTGATCCGGGTGGTAAAGCGAAGTTCGTTGTCGCCCAGAGACAGGAAATAAGCCTGGACAATGTCGCCTTCTTTGACGGAAAGCTCGCCTTCCTCATCCTGCAATTCCTTCCTGTCGAGATAGCCTTCACTCTTCCCACCCAGATCAAGGAAGATCCATTCAGTCGAGATCTTAACGATCCTTGCCTCCACTTTCTGCCCGGCGCTGAACTGCACAGGCTTCACCAAGCTTGCTTCCAACAGCTCGGCAAAGCTTTCCTCTTCGCTCATCCCATCGAATTTTTCGTTATCCTCATCCATTCAGGCTTTTTACCTCTCTCCAAAATTGAATCTTCAGTCGAGACACCCTTCGCGATTACTAAATCAATTTGCTTTCAATAATAACGGATCTGGTGCTAAAAGCCAGTTTGACTCTCGAGTCCGACAACCATCGAACCCGATTGAGCCACCGGCCCTTTTATCCATTTCGCTTTTATGAGAAAACGCATACAATGAGGCGATAGCGTTCATTCGTACGGCAGGCCATATCTTCATGCGTGACAGTAGCGATCGAGCGGACTTGAATCTTTCAGCCACCAACAGGTCCCCCGGGATTTCAAGCCTTTCAACAGGGGGCAATTATGCCGGCTAAAACCGACCGTATTTCGCTTTACCACATTACATGGGGAGAGCAGTACGGCATTTGCACTCTCTATTTCTGGGGTTGTAACCTGCGGTGCGGTATCTGTCTTCTCAAGAAAGAAGTTTTTGACTGCCATCTCCCTGAAACAAGGCTGCGTATCTATGATCCCTCTTTCGTGAGTGCGAGGCCCCGGGAGTTCCTGACACTTGAACGGACTCTGGAGATTTTGGACCGCCTGCCAATCAAACGGGTTTTTCTAATGGGAGCAGAGCCCCTCTGCGAACCTTTTCTTCCTCGGATACTTGCATTCTTGCGTCGGAAAAAATCCTGCGTTATTTCGCTTTTGACCAACGGAAAGCTAATGCCTCCCGTACATTTGCTGGACGAGGTCATCTTCAGCATAAAGGCGATCACCCCTTCGTTGCACCGCAATTATACCGGTTTTTCCAATAAGGCTATCCTCAAACATTTCAGAGATCTGGCCGGCTTACCCCAGATAAAGCTTCATGCGCAGACAGTCTTCATTCCAGATTACGTGGATCAAGCCGAGGTCATAAAGGTTGCCGCGTTCATTGCATCGATCAATCCCGATATTCCATTCAGGATAGATGCATACCTGCCGGTTCCCCGCCAACCGTGGAGGGTACCGGAAATCGAAGAAATTGAAGAACTCAAGGACAAGGTTTCTAAGATCCTGCCACAGACGACTTGTTTTCACGGCAAGCAGGGTGGTGAGCCCTTGGCCTATGAGGTAAAAAGAATTTTTTGAGGGGCCAAGTTTTTAATGGGGACGGGACGGAAAAGCGGTTCATAGCGATGTGCACGCACTTTTGAAAACCGGCATATTGCAAAAGACCGGCACGGGTCTCATCGAATTCCCTTTTGATGCCGCGCATGTAGATTTCACGCTCAAACCGCCCGAGTCTTCGTGAACTTTGTTTGCCTGCCCCCGAGCCGATCCGGGGATCTCGACGCGAAGCTGTGCGGGCGGCCATGCACGGGGCCGCTCAGTTTTCACTCTTCGGCCGTGTCTCTTAGCGCAGCAGTGGAACTTTCCGCAACATCCGCAAGGGGCAACAAATCCTCTTCATAGTCACCGGCCAGCACTCTCGCCGCCTTTGCGGCGTCGAACGACCTTTCCCACTTGGCGACGTTGACGGTGGCGACGCCGTTGCCGATGAGATTTGTGATGGCGCGGGCCTCCGACATGAAACGGTCCACGCCGAGCAGCAGCGTTAATCCGGCCACCGGCACCTTTCCGACCGATGACAGTGTTGCCGCCAGGGTGATGAAGCCCCCGCCGGTCACAGCCGCTGCGCCCTTCGATGTCAGCAGCAGCACCACAAGAATCTCCAGTTGATCGCCCAGCGTCAAAGGGACGTTGGTCGCCTGGGCAATGAAGATCGCCGCCATCGTCAGGTAGATCGAGGTGCCGTCAAGATTGAACTAGTAGCCGGTCGGTATCACCAGACCGACCACCGACCGATGGCAGCCGAGGCGCTCCATCTTTTCCATCATCCTCGGCAGCACGGACTCGGACGACGACGTGCCGAGCACGATGAAGACCTCTTCCCTCATGTAAACAAGGAATCGCCAAAGGCTGAAACCCGCAAGCTTTGCCACCAGCCCGAGGACAACGAAGACGAAGAGAAAGCACGTGGTGTAGACCCCGGCCATCAGTTTGCCGAGGGATAACAGTGTTGCGAGCCCATACTTACCGATGGTGAAGGCCATCGCCCCGCCGGCGCCGATCGGGGCGAGTCGCATGATCATCTCGACGATCCGGAACAAAACGTGGCCGGTTTCGCCGATAAACTTGAGGATTACTTCTCCACGCGGTCCGACCCAATTGAGCGCAATCCCGAAAAGAATGGCAAACAGCAGCACTTGCAAGATCTCGCCCTTGGCGAACGCGTCGCCCACCGTACTGGGAATGATGTTCATAAGCAACTCTTCGGTCGAATGCATACGCGCCGCCGTCGCATAGCCGGCGATCGCCCTAGTGTCGAATGCGGCCGGATCGGCGTTAATGCCGCCTCCCGGCCGCAGCACGTTGACGACGACCAGACCGGTAATGAGCGCAATCGTCGACATCGCCTCAAAATAAATCAGGGCTTTGACGCCAACGCGGCCGACATCTCGCATGTGCCCCATCTTGGCGATGCCGGCAACAACGGTGCAGAAAATGATCGGGGCGATCATCATCTTGATAAGTTTGATAAACGAGTCGCCCAGAAGCTTGAGCGCCTGCGCCGTTTCGGGGAACAGGAACCCCACCGCCACGCCAAGGACGATGCCGCAGATGACCCGGAAATAGAGCGTGCGATGGAACGCATGTTTTTGCCCGGACATTTATTCCTTCCTCAGCGACCGGCGGGTGGCCGGGGTGATAAAGTGAGGTAGTAAAAAGTTTTTTTTAAGGTTTTTTGGGTAGCACCCGTCGTAGATGCTGTCAAGGGCATTTGCTTGCCGGTTTGTAGGCAATTCGGCAGTCATTGCTACTGCTTTAGCCTGCGTGGCATACAAATGAGATTTTGCGGCCAAACCTGAGCCCTAAGACCCGCCAGGACTTATCAGGTCTCTGTGTACGAGCCCGAATACTATAATGATATCTGAGGGCAACTACAGACGAAATTCGTTGGCTATGCAGACAAACTCCTCGATCTTCAGGAAA
>JBELAB010000198.1:0-6026 GCA_049509275.1 Syntrophobacteraceae bacterium
ATAGATCTCTGTCCATTGAAGTTTTAGCGAACATGGGGAAAGATGAATCCAGATCATGGGAACTGCAAAAAGGAAATCCAGAATCACAAATCGCTGAAAGACTGCTTAGGAGGTTGCTTTTGCTGACTGAGGAATTCTCCAGCAAGAATGCTGAGCTATACAAGTACCTGATGCGAACGAAGGTCCTAAAAGAGAAAGATCCGGCGGCCGTATATGTTTATGGACTGCAACGGTTCAGTTCGATAAACCCCGGCATTGTTCGACCTTCAGCATTTAAAATGAAGGGTGGCGGCCTTTTTGTAGTTTATAAGGGCCAGGGTATCGCAATAGATCCTGGGCTCAATTTCGTTGAAAACCTTTATTCCGAGGGGTTTTCTATTGCCGATATCGATTGTATCATTGCGACACACGATCACATCGATCATATTGCTGATGTTGAAACTCTTGTTTCGGCTTTCTACCGCAGGTGGAAAATCGAAGGGGAGGAGCCGAGACTCCCGTTAAAACTGATTGCCAGCCCGACCGTATCTCTCCGCTATAATTATATTACAAATCAGAATCCTAAGTATTTCAAGAAGATCGAACTCACCGATTTCGGAATCGATGGTGATGATGGTTGGATTACCATATTGAATGGGGTCCGGATAAAATCTATCAGCGTCAAGCACTGTGATTTAGGTTCTCCTGGATGGCCTAACACTCTCGGCTTTATTCTGGAGTTTGATAAGAAAATCAAAATTGGAATCACGAGCGACACTTATTTCGAGGAACAAACAATCGGCAGGTTCGTCAAAGAGGATCTTAGCATTTTCCTAGTAAATATCAACTCAAGCTCGTTCTGCGAGTTGGTAAGTGCCTGCTTCAAAAAAGATACAATTCAGTATGAGGCCAATCCTCAGATCCATAAACTCAAATCATTTGATGAGGAACTTTACAAGCAGATTACTTATTCCCTTGGGTTTAATCCTAAAGAAGACCTTAAACACATACCGACCTTGGACTGGAACGAACTGTTTCCAATCGCTTCTAAACCGTTGTTGGGTGAACATCTCGGATTGCATGGGACTCTTAAGGCATACGAGATGTTCAAGTCCAAATCGCGTGAAAAACGGAGAGGTAAAATTGCAGGCGAAGATCGACTGTTTCTGATTTGTGAGACAAACGAAGAAATGGGAAGCTTCAGGCATAAGGTTGCCCAATACATAGAACAATTCCTAAACAGACGCGATGAGCCCGGACCGAAAGCACTCACGTCTGACATTGGCCTTTGTATCAGAGTCAAGCCTAATGACATTCACAACAACCGTCCGGAAATACAAGTACGATGTTCACAATGTTCCCTGAGCAATGATTTTGGCACCGATGATATGTTTCACTCCCTAAGTGAAATACGAGAAATCTGCATCAAGTATGAAGAAGAAGGTCTGTTCTACTTATGCCATGACCATGTACCTGAAGGCGGCAGGCGAAAGCCCGATGAATATGTTTTCCTGGAAAGGCTCGAAAGATACCAACCGTTCAGACATTTGGACATTGACTTCACTTAGGGCTTTTTATGATGTTCCTATGAATGCGAACTCGTCCTGTCTTGCAGCTTTTGGTCCAGGTGATGCCAGACGTTCGCCTGGAAGAGGGGAATCTGCAAAAACCTCTACTCCTATTAAATTGCTGGCACTGGCGCGCCGCTTTAGAAATGGGAATCATATCCAGGGAATTATGAATTCAGGAATTCAGGAATTAAGGAACGTGGAGCGATGGAGCAGTGATGAGTGATGAGTGATACCAAGTTGCGTTCAAGAAAGTATCGAGAGATATCTGACAGAGCCTGGAGTTATCAGGCGCTCTTTGAACGCAACTTGATATCAATCCCACAATCCCACAATCCCACAATCCCTCAATCCCTCAATCCCACAATCCCACAATCCCACAATCCCACAATCCCACAATCCTTCAATGCCTCAATCCCTCAACCTGCAGCCTCAGCTTCCGCTTCAGCGGTATGGTCTACTACAAGTTGGTTATCCCGAACGTCAATGGTTAAAGTGGACCCGTCGAGGATTGTACCGGCTATAATCGCACGGCCGATCCTGGTTTCGACTTCCCGCTGCATGTACCTCTTCAAAGGTCTTGCCCCGTAAACGGGATCGTAACCTGCCTTGGCGATGAACTCCCGTGCCTCGACGGTCAGGCGAAGAGTGAGGCGCCTGGCCTCGAGCCTCCGGTTCAGGTCTTCGGCGAGCAGGTCGATTATCTTCTTTATCTCGTCTATCGTAAGCGGCTTGAACAAGATGATCTCATCGACCCGGTTCAGAAACTCGGGCATGAAATGCCGCCTCAGGGCGCTCATTACACTCGTCCTTGCGGTTTCCCGGAGTTCCCCGGTTTTGGTCACGCCCTCCAGCAGGTACTCCGAACCGATGTTGCTGGTCATAATTATTACCGTGTTTTTGAAGTCAACCGTTCGGCCCTGAGCGTCGGTGAGCCGGCCGTCGTCCAGGATCTGGAGCAAAGTGTTGAAAACGTCCCTGTGGGCCTTTTCTATTTCATCGAAAAGAATTACGGAATAAGGCTTCCTGCGGACGGCTTCGGTCAATTGACCCCCTTCTTCGTATCCGACGTATCCGGGAGGCGCTCCAATCAGGCGCGAAACGGTATGGCGCTCCTGGTATTCGCTCATATCGATCCGGATCAGGTTTTCCTCGGTATCGAACAGGGCTTCCGCAAGAGTTTTTGCAAGCTCCGTTTTCCCGACGCCGGTAGGACCAAGGAAGATGAAAGAGCCGATCGGCCGCCTCGGGTCCTTTATGCCGGAACGAGCGCGTATTACCGCATCAGCCACAAGTCGAACAGCCTCATCCTGCCCGATAACGCGCTTGTGAAGCACTTCATCGAGCCTGAGCAACTTTTCCCGCTCTCCTTCAACGAGCCTGGTCACCGGGATTCCGGTCCAGCGGGAGACAATGTCGGCTATTTCCTCCTCGGTAACCATCTCACGGAGAAGCCGGGACCCCTGCTGCCTGTTTGAAAGCCGGTCCTCCTGCTCGCGCAGCTTTTTCTCGAGGTCCGGGAGCACTCCGTATTTCAGCTCGGCCGTTTTCTGGAGGTTGAATTCGCGTTCGGACGCTTCCATTTGGTGACGGACCTTCTCGATCTCCCCTCTAATAGCCTGAACTTTTTTGATCGACTCTTTTTCGGCCTCCCACTGGGCTTTCATGGAATCGGCCTTCGCTCGAAGCTCGGCCAACTCCTTTCTCAGCGCCTTGAGCCTTTCATGGCTGGCCTTGTCGTGTTCTTTGGCCAGGGCGACTTCTTCGATTTCAAGCTGCCGCGCCCGCCTTTCCACTTCGTCGAGCTCTGAAGGCATCGAATCGATTTCCGTCCTGATCATTGCGCAGGCTTCATCAACGAGGTCGATCGCCTTGTCGGGCAAGAAACGGTCGGTTATGTAGCGGTTGGAGAGCACCGCTGCGGCCACAAGGGCGATGTCCTGAATTTTCACGCCATGATGGACCTCGAAGCGTTCCTTCAGGCCGCGCAGGATCGAGATCGTGTCTTCGACCGAAGGCTGGTCCACGAGCACCGGTTGAAAACGCCGCTCCAGGGCTGCGTCCTTTTCGATGTTCTTGCGGTATTCATCGAGCGTGGTCGCCCCTATACAATGCAACTCGCCCCTGGCAAGCATGGGCTTTAGCATGTTCCCCGCGTCTATCGAACCTTCGGCCCGCCCTGCGCCCACTATGGTGTGCAGCTCGTCGATGAAGAGCAAAATCCTGCCCTGGGCCTCTTTTATTTCGTTCAGGACCGCTTTGAGCCTCTCTTCGAATTCGCCCCGGAACTTGGCCCCGGCGACCAGGGACCCCATATCCAGCGAGAAAATGGTCTTGTCTTTCAGGCCTTCGGGAACGTCTCCCCGCACGATCCGGTGAGCCAGACCCTCCACTATGGCCGTTTTGCCTACGCCCGGCTCGCCGATGAGGACCGGATTGTTCTTAGTCTTACGGCTGAGAATGCGGATAACCCGCCGTATTTCAGAATCCCGGCCGATAACCGGGTCAAGTTTTTGGTTCCGCGCCTCCTCGACAAGATCGCGCCCGTATTTCTGAAGGGCCTCATAGGCCGATTCCGGGGTGGCGCTGGTTACCCGTTGGCTTCCGCGAATCGAAGTAAGCGTCTTTAGAAGCGAATCCCTCGTGACGCCGAATTCCTGGAGCACCTGGCCGGAGGGGCTGCTCGTTCCCTCCTGCAAAAAAGCGAGCAGGACGTGCTCGGCCGATACATATTCATCTTTGAGCCTCTGCGCCTGCTCCTGCGCATCGGTAAGCAGCCTGTTCAAGCGGTTGGTTATATATATTTTGCCTGGTTCGACCCCCGGGCCGCTGACGCGCGGCTTCCTGTTCAGTTCTTCTTCCAGCCGCTCCCGCATTCTGTCCACGGGTATGTCCATTTTCTGGAAAAGTCTCGAGGCAAGCCCGTCGGGCTGTTCGAGCATGGCCAGCAGAAGATGCTCGCCATCGACCTCGATATGGCCGAAGCGGATTGCCTTGGTTTCGGCGGCCTGCATGGCCTCCTGAGACTTGGTAGTAAATTTGTTGAGATCCATAGAGACTAAATCCTCCTCAATACTATATAGTGCCGATTTGCGAGTAATCCTCAAATCGTTGACTCTAGCGTAGAGCGGCGCTTTCCATTTCGCGAATCCGCGCTTCCAGGGCATCCAGCCTGGACGTAAGCTCCAGGATCACCCCGACCCCCGCATAATTGACTCCGAGTTCGTTGCGAAGCCTTAGAATTCGCCTGATAAGAGGGATTACTTCCGAGTCGAAGAGCAGCTCGCCGTCATCGGTCCGGTCGCTAAACTCGATCAGACCCAGGCGGATGAATTTGTCGATCAGCTCAGGGTGCAGTCCTGCCCGATATGCCACCTCTGTAAGAGTGTATCTGGAGGAAAACTCACTATCTGTTTTCACCTGAAGTATGAAAAATCCTGTCTTGGCCATCGCAGCTAAACTCCTAAGCCGGCTACCCTCTCGGGTTAAAACCGGAGCTTTTTCTCAACTCTTCAAACAATTCCCGCTCCTTTTCGGAAGGATTGACCGGGACTTTCACAACCACCGTCGCGTATAGATCGCCGGGCGCACCTTTCGGGTTTGGCATTCCTTTGCCTCGCAGCCTCAGTTTCTGTCCGCTCTGTGTACCGGGAGGAATTTTCAGGTCTATGTTGCCGGTGAGCGTGAACAGCCGCACTTCAGAGCCAAGCACGGCTTCCCAGGGTGAAACCGGCGCCTCCATGTTGAGGTCGAGTCCCTTGAGCGTAAAAACCGGGTGAGGTTCAATTTCCACTTTTAGATACAGATCGCCCCTGGGGCCGCCGCCTGTTCCCTCTGCGCCCTGGCCGGTGAGGCGAATCCTTTGACCGGGCAGAATGCCGGGCGGGATTTTTACGTCGTAGCGTCTTTCCTGAACCTCCAATTGGCCCTTCGGATTTATCACCTGGCTCTGCAAAACGATAGGTTTGGCCCCGCCGCGAAATGCTTCCTCAAGGGAGATTCGAATCGTTGTCTCCTGGTCGGCGCCTGCCTGACGCCAGACTGCCCCGCGCCCGAAGCCTTCCGGCCCCTGGCCGCCGTGGGCCTGTCTGAAACCCCTGCCGCCAAACAGTTCCTCGAAGAAATCGCTGAACCCGCCGGGCCCGCCCCACTGATGCTCCGCCTGGTGGGCGCCGCCCCTGCCGAAATCAAACTGGCCTTCCCATCCCGGGGGGGGCCTGAAGTCCTGTCCCGCTCTCCAGTTCGGCCCCAACTGATCGTACATTTTCCTCTTCTCGGGGTCCTTCAGGACCTCATGGGCCTCATTGATTTCCTTGAACTTCTCTTCCGCGTCGGAAGCCTTGCTGACGTCCGGATGGTATTTGCGCGCAAGTTTCCGGTATGCCCGCTGCACTTCGTCCTGGCCGGCGCCCCTTTTAATTCCGAGTATCTCGTAGTAGTCCCTGTATGTAACAGCCATGAGGTATTGTCATATCCCTT
>JBELAB010000199.1:0-6019 GCA_049509275.1 Syntrophobacteraceae bacterium
TCTATGCCCGAGTATATGGACGATCTGGGTGCGGGCAGCGACTACCATATCGCCATTCTTTCGCCCGCAGGTTTGACTGCGATGAGGGTCTTCAACTATGTTACCGGCGAACCGGAAGCGCTTGTCGAAAAAATAGCCGGCGCCATGGAAGCCGTTGCGCCCATCTGGGCATAGCCGCCATGGAAGAAAAGGCATCCCGCGAACGCCCAACACGAACGATAGACACGCCCAGCGGTCGCCTTCCGCGCTACGCGCTCGCACTTCGCTAAGGGATGCCGGGCAAAGCCCCGCGAAGCGAGAGCTTGACACCCTTTTTTCACTTCACTTTCTGATACGCTTAACATTTGGCTTGCCTTCAAACGCACCATGTTTAATGTCTGTGCGTTCCGCATAGCTGCGCTCAATGTCGCCGCTCTTATCACGTAAGGCGCATTTTTTTTCGAGCAAGATATTATATAAATCTATCATAAGAGAAAAAAAGCTCGCACGAAAAGCAAGAGGAAAAACCGCAGCGGTTGGAAGTCCGTATTTGTCATGGTTTCCAGGAAGGGTTTATAGGTCTGAACTTGGGGGCTTCCGCCAAAAACCTTGGATCGTCTTTCCATTTTTCGTAGGCACTGCAAAGTCCGGGTACAAACCGGGTCCACCTCGGGTAGCGCGCAAAGAAGCAGGCGCTGTCGAAATCAGCGTCCTCCTCCTCACTCCAGGGACTGGGGAGTGCCTCAGCCTTCATTCTTATGTCTTCGATCCGTTCCGAGCCAGGGGAAAGAATGCTTCCAGCCGGCCCCAGACTTCCTTCTAGCTCGATCAGTATCGCCCTGACACTGCGGTCCTCTTCTGCGGCGAGATTGTGGTACTCCATCGAAAAGCGGTTGTTGCCGATCTCATACCACTCATCGCCCTTGCAGCGATATTTTCGGCAAAGATACTCGTGGGTTTGCAGCGAATCGAGCAGAGAGGCAATGTGCAGAGCCTCCTGAGCATTCATCTCCGTGCTTATGTCTGAAGGTGCGCAGAATTCGCCTTTCAAGACTTCCTTGAAGACAAGCGGAATGGAAGTATAGAGACCCAGGATCGATTCGCCCTCTTCATCGAAGTGCTTGCTCATTTTAGCAAAAGGGAAAACGGCGTTGTTGTCGTCGAATGAGATGGCCCACCCGTGCTCCGTCTGCCTCCAAACGCCGCCGTAGCTATGCCGGATGCACTCACCGAAAAACGAGCCGAGAACATCTATCAGTTTGTCCGTGATGTCCCTGGAAAGATCGGCGCGGATTCGTGCAATGTAGTCATCGAGCCACGCGACCGATTTTTCATCATAAGAGAGCGTAACTCCAAACCGGTCTTTCATCTCTTTGATGACCAACTCTGCATTACGCCTGATTGTTTGTTCCATGGCCAACCTGTATCCTGAATACTGTTCCCTGTTTCCGGGTCAATGAATTAGCACAGCGGGAGGGGGCGAGCCAAGCCAAATATTTTAAATTACCCGGAAAACTTTATTACAAATCCGGATTTTGAACCGAAGCGGGCAACCACCCCTTGATGCATCCGATAGAAATCCCGCTCTATTTAGTGTATGTTTGCCGGCGAGGATTTTTTTTCAGCCCGGCATAGAAGAATGGCGCGCGAGAGGCGGCCCGAAAAATGTCTGCCGCAACGGAGTCTAAATCGAGAATCTTTAAAATCGACCCTGCGGAAATAAGTGTGGAGGCTATTTGCGATGCGGCCTGCATCTTAAGGTCGGGGGGGCTTGTTCTATACCCAACCGAGACATTTTATGCGCTGGGGGCGATACCGGGGATTGCAGAAGCGGTGGAGATGGTTTTTGAAGTAAAAGGCAGGGACCCTGGCAAACCGCTGCCGCTTATCGCGTCGGACCTTCCGGCCGTCCTGGGCGCCGCATCCGAATGGCCCGAATCGGCCGAGGCGCTGGCGCGCATGTTCTGGCCCGGTCCATTGAGTATGGTCATTCCCGCCGTTGCGTCCCTGCCTGCCGTCCTGCACGCAAAAACCGGCAAAATAGCCATCCGCATCTCTTCTCACCCGGTTGCCACGCTGCTGGCTCGGGCCTCGGGAGGACTTATCGTTTCAACCAGCGCAAACAAGGCGGGAGAGTCTCCTCCAAAAAGCCCCGGCGGTATCTCGGCTGAGTTGATCCTATCGGTTGAGGCGTTACTGGATGCAGGGAATTTGCCTGGCGGTTTGCCTTCGGCTATAGTAGATGTTAGTGTCCAGCCGCCCGCGCTGATAAGGGCGGGCAAAATAGCCTGGAAAGATATTCTACGGGCGATTGAACGGAAATCGGAGACCGGAAACAGGGAAACCAAAAAAGACCGGTATCCACGCTGTGTGCGGTGGGAAGATTGACATCGGATATTTCGCAGAGTTGAGAAGAATCGATAAGTGCAAATACTGATTGGGTTTTCGGTAATATTTTTGATCCTGACGGGCGCTTTTGCAGCCTCTCGCCGATGGAAAAGGCTGGAGGGCGCCAATACCCGTATCGTGCTCACCGGCGGCGGAACGGGCGGCCATGTCAACCCGGCGCTGGCCATCGCAGAGGGCATAAAATCACGTGAGCCCGAAGCGCGTTTTCTCTACATCGGTGTAAAAAATAAAGCCGAAAGTGTAATCGTTAACAAAGCGGGATATGAGCTTCGCTTTGTCTTGTCCGAGGGATATCCGGGCATTGGTCCGTCTTTTCGAACTTTGCGGTTTCTCTTTAAGCTCGGCCTGGGAATCGTTCAATCCATCATTATTCTCATTGAGTTCGCTCCAAAGTGGATAATTGCTACCGGCGGCTATGTAAGCGCGCCCGTCATTATGGCTGCAATTATATTGAAAAAGCTGAAAATTGCGCGGGTACGAATTTTGCTCCACGAGCAGAACAGTATTCCCGGCCAATTGAACGCCTTAATGGGAAGGTGGGCTGACAAGGTGCTGCTTACGTTTCCCCAGACCCTTTGTTTTTTCCCGAACGCAACGGTTGCAGGCTATCCTATACGTCACTCGATAGTTGCTATCCCACCGGAGCAGGCCAGAAAAGGGCTTTCCTTTGAAATCCCGCAGGGCCGGAGCGTGATATTCGCTTTTGGAGGGTCCCAGGGAGCGCGCACGATAAATCGTGCAATAGTCGATGCGCTTCCTTTCCTTCTCGAGCAAAGGGACCGGCTATTCATAATACACGGCAGCGGCCTCGCCAGCTCTGTTGAATACGATGCGGCGGCGGACACCCAACAGCGGATCGAAAAAACTCTATCCCCGGAACAAAGGGCTTTGCTGGGGGAGTTTTATTACCGGCAGGACTATTTTCACAATATCGCCGATATTTACTCTGTAAGTTCGCTAATCGTTTGCAGAAGCGGTGCGGGAAGCTTAAACGAGATTTCACGCATTGGAAAACCCGCTCTACTGATCCCGAAAGTCAATCTGCCGGGCGATCACCAGGTGATGAACGCCCGAGCCATGAAAAGCGCGGGGGCCGCCGAGGTACTGTTCGAAGACACGGTTATGGAGAACGGAGAACTGCTGGAGAAGCTCGA
This sequence comes from Syntrophobacteraceae bacterium, assembly GCA_049509275.1. Classification (GTDB taxonomy): domain Bacteria; phylum Desulfobacterota; class Syntrophobacteria; order Syntrophobacterales; family Syntrophobacteraceae; genus SbD1. The sequence continues at coordinate 3,543 of JBELAB010000199.1, forward strand.
TGGGCGAGTCCTGGCGCAAAAGATTTTATCCCTGCTTGAAAACCCGGCGCTGCTGGGGTTGATGGGTGAAAGGAGCAGGGATTTTCTGAGGCGAAAGGCCATCGAGCGGATATTGAGCGAAATGTATGGAGATATGCGCTTCACGGATGGCAACGGCTTTCAGGCGGCAGCTTTCAGAGACCTGGCGGGAAACGCCCGGCTCCTGCAAATGCTCTCCAATGCGTATAGGCGTTTGGGGCGCGATTTCGACCCCGCTTCGGTGGTGGACGATCCGGACGACCTTGCCTATTACCGTCACAGGGCGGCGGGGCTGCTGAGCCGCAAAGGCTGGCAGGACCGCAACCTGGGTGTCAAACTGATCGGTCTTACAAGGTACAGGGAAAAAATCCCGACGCTGCTTACAATGCTTTCCGACAGGACCCCTGTGAGCAAAATAAAAAGAATTTTCGGAGGAGATTTCGAGCAGGTCGGGTTTATACGCAGAAATATCGTCGAAGCACTTCAAGTTATGGACCACTTCGACCCTGATGTCGAAAAACATTTGCTTGCCGCCCTTGAAGACCCTTATTTCGAAGTGCGGGTCCAGGCTTGCCGCAGCGCCGCTCATTTCGGTCCATTTTTGGCGGGAAAAAAGTCATGGATAAACGGGATTGCCGGGCGCCTTGAAGATGATTGTTTCGAGGTTGTAATCGAGGCGGCCCGGGCTCTGGGCGAGATAGGAACAGACCGGGAAGCCGCCGAGGCGCTCTTTTCCATGAGTGAATCGCACTACTGGCAGGTGCGCAACGCGGCCTTGTACGGACTGAAGAAAATGATCGAACGGGGGGTGGTGGAAGCCTCTGAGGAGCTGCTCTCCAAGACCTCGTCTTTCATCCTGACCTCGACGGATTTCAAGCCGCATTTCGAGATAAAGGAAACATACGCAGCGGTCCGGAAGTGCGCAGAAGAATACAAATCCGAGAACCGTTTGCCTGATCCAGCCGCTTTATCAGACCATGTCTCCAGGAAAATCCGATGATTTACGAAATCTGCAATTTTCTCCTTTCGCTTTCCGAGAGTTTCTCATTCTGCCGGCTTGTCAACTACATCAGCTTCAGGGCCATAATGGCGGCGCTTACGGCGGTCATACTCATTTTCCTTTTCAGCAGGCACTTTATTCTATTTATCCACAGACGCGGTATTCAGGAACAGGTCCGCGAAACCGGAGTTCATTCAGCATTCGACAAGAGAGGCACTCCGACAATGGGCGGAGTTCTCATAATCGGGGCCGTACTCGTTTCGATGGCTGTCTGGGGCAACTGGCGCAGCCCCTTCATGCTCTGCTCCGTTGCGGGGATGGTTTGGTTCGGACTGCTCGGCCTTTGGGACGATGTGTCCAAGGTGCGGTTGAAAAGCGGGGACAGGGGACTTTCAGAACGCAGTAAGCTTTTGCTGCAAGGGTTTTTCAGCCTTGTTTTCGCCTGGATTTGCGTCGGGCCTTACGCGCCCCTTGGAAGTGCGCTTGCCACGAAGGTGTGCGTTCCATTTTACAAATACCCGCTCACCGACATCGGACCATGGCTCTACGGATTGTTCATATTCCTGTTCGTTATCTTTGTTTGCAACGCCGTGAACATAACCGACGGTCTCGATGGTCTTGCCATTACGCCCTCGATTTTCGTAGTGGCCGTTTTGGGCATCTTCGCCTACGTTGAGGGCAACCGGATTTACTCGAGTTATCTGTACTACCCGTATTTGCGCGGGGCCGGCGAGCTGACGATCTTCGGGGCAGCATTCGTAGGCGCCGGGCTGGGGTTTTTGTGGTACAATGCTTATCCTGCCCAGATCTTTATGGGAGACACGGGTTCGCTTGCCATAGGAGGCACAATGGCGGTGATGTCGGTCCTGTTGAAACAGGAGATGCTTTTCCCCCTGTTGGGCGCCCTGTTCATCGCCGAAGCCATCAGCAGCCAGGTGCAGGACAAAATAGGCGTAAAGTGGATCGGCCGGCGGATTTTTTTCCGCGCCCCTCTACACCATAACCTGCAGCACAAGGGGCTGGCCGAAACCAAGGTAGTGATTCGTCTTTGGATCGTTGCAGGCATTCTTGCTCTCATTTCTCTTGCTACTCTTAAACTGCGATAATTTCTCCTTTTTCGTTTTCTATTTTTAGGGGCTGCTTATAATAGTTGTCGGTAGCCTGTAGGATCAATCAGGTCAAGGGTGGAACAACGGGGGAGACAATGAATGTTCTTATCCTCGGCGCGGGAGCGCTCGGCAGTTTGATCGGGGCACGGCTCTCGAAAACGCACGCATCCATTTCGCTTTTCAGCACAAACCGCGAGCACATGGAGGCTATTCGGCAGGGCGGACTTGATATCGAGGAACTTGACGGAACCGTACGCAACTATCGGCTTACGACCTGTTTCGAGGCTGACAAACTCCCCCGCAACCCTGATCTCGTGCTTGTCCTGGTAAAGACATATGCGACGCAAAGG
>JBELAB010000002.1:0-24053 GCA_049509275.1 Syntrophobacteraceae bacterium
TCCTGATAGTCACGGACAAAGGGCTGGTCCAGGCCGGAGTGGCCGAGATGGTGGCCGAAGAGGTGCGCAAGTCAGACCTTGAGCTGGTGGGGACCTTCGACAACATTGTTCAGGATGCCCGGATCGAAAACATCAACGAGGGGGCTGCGTTCTACAGGTCTTGCGGAGCGGACTGCATGGTCGTGGCAGGTGGCGGGAGCGTCATGGATACGGCCAAGTCCATCAACATCATGATAGGCGAAGGAGTAGACGACTTCAGGCCGCTCGCCGAGCAGGCGGGCCTTTGGGCAGGCGCCAAACCGCTTCCGCCGCACATCGTGTTCCCCACCACTGCCGGAACAGGAAGCGAAATCACCAATGCGATAGTCGTACTGGATGTCGAAGCCAGGGCGAAGCTTGCGGTAACCCACCCCTTCAACGCGGACTTGGCCATGCTCGATCCGGAGTTGACAGTGAGCCTCCCCCCGAAGGTGACTGCATTCACAGGGATGGACGCTTTGACCCACGCTGTGGAGGGGGTGACTTCTACGGGTGCTGAACCCATTGCAGACGCGCTCGGTCTTCACGCGGTCAGGCTTATCTTCCGGTACCTCCCGGAGGCGGTGATGGAGCCGCACAACATTACCGCAAGAGGCTGCATGCTCATAGCCAGCACGCTGGCCGGGATCTGTTTCAATAACGCCCAACTGGGCGGGGTCCATGCAACCGCGCATGCTCTGGGCGCCCATTACGGAATCCCTCACGGTTTGGCCAACGCCATCATGCTCCCCATAGTCATGGAGCACAACGTGGAGGAATGCCCCGTACGATACATGATGTTGGCAGACGCCATGGGAATGAATGTGAGCGGGAAGGACCCGCTCGGGGCAGCCCGGTTGGCCGTGCAGGCAGTCAAAGACCTGAAGGCCCGGATCGGCCTGACCCAAACCCTGAAGGACTTCGGCCTTACCGATGACAGAGAACGGTTAATGCCCACTGTCGAGCTGGCCGCAAGTGATTCTCAAGTCGGCTATAATCCCCGTTATTTGGAAGAAGAAGACATACTCAACCTGTACATCAAGGCCCTGTAATCAAGGTTGCGCTCAGGTGCACCGCAGGAGCGTAATCTGAGGTGGGACAAAGCGGCTCAATCAGGCGAAAGGGAGAGGAAAATGGAATACTGGAAAGATGAGAGCGAACCTATCAAGGCTTTTCTGAAGCTTTTCGAATCGACCAAAAATGATAAGGAATTGTCAGACGGATTGAAGAAGGTCAACCAGCTTATATGGTTCGACTACACCGAGGACGGCCCTAACTGCTCTTATTACTGGGATTGCCGCGACGGCAAGCTCGAGGCGGGCGCCGGCAAGCCGGCCGACAAGCCGGATCTGGTGATGAGTCTGTCCGCTGACAACGCCCACAGGTCGTGGTCCAACAAGCTCAATCCCGTGATGGCCATCACCAGAAGGAAGATAAGGGTGAAGGGATCAGCCACCGGTCTTCTCAGGTTGGCCCCCAAGCTGAAAAAGGTCGCGGTGCATTACGAGCAAGTCCTCAAAGAACTGGGCTGGGAAGACAAGATCCTGAAGTAACCTAACGCGGAGGCGCGGGAAAATGCATGGCAACACCGGCAACCTCATCGACGTCGATCTTACCGAACGCTCTGTCAAAGTTGGATCTCCCCCGGGCGACTGGTATCCCGGGTACATCGGGGGGAGTGGTCTGGCAGCCAGGCTTTTCTGGGAAATGGGCCACTTCGACGCAGATTCGCTCTCACCCGAGGCCATGCTCATCTTCATGAACGGACCCTTTGCCGGCTTGAAGCTATCCGGGACAAGCAGGATGAGCGTGGGCGGCCGCTCTCCTTTGACGGGCAACTGGGGCGATTCCTCCTGTGGAGGATACTTTGGCCCTGAATTGAGGTACGCCGGATACGACGGGATCGTCCTCCGAGGCAGAACAGCGGTTCCCTCGCTTCTCATGATCGAGGACGACAGGATCGAGATCGTGGACGCGGCTTCCTATTGGGGCAAAGGCATCGAAGAGGTAAACAGCGGCCTGAAGGAAAGGTTCGGGAAAAATCACCGGACCCTGGTGATAGGTCCGGCAGGCGAAAACATGGTCCGGTATGCCATCATTTTGAGCGAAGGCCATCATGCGTTTGGACGGGCGGGATTCGGGGCCGTCATGGGTTCCAAGAACCTCAAGGCCATCGTCGTGAAATCGTCAAAGAAACACATGGAAGTGGCCGATCCTAAGCGATACGAGAAATTGCGCAAAGAACTTAACACCAGGATCAATGAAAATCTGACTAACTCGGTCCTGCGGGAAAGCGGGACCGCTGCGAACCTGGAAGGGGGCATGTTTGCCGGCGACGTCCCAATACGGAACTTCACCTCCAATTTCTCGGAAGAGATGGGCGAGGCCCTGTCGGGAATTACCCTGACCGAGAAATTCCTCACCCGTAGGTGGGCCTGCGAGTTCTGCTCGGTCAGGTGCAAGCGAATCGTCAAAGTGCCGGAAGGACCGTTCGCCATTCCCGAAGGACCCGGTCCGGAATACGAAACCATAGTGGCTTTTGGGGCGCTGCTGGGCTCAAAGGACCTTGCGGCGGCATGCAAAGCGGGCAGGATCTGCAATGACCTGGGCCTGGACACCATCTCTGCGGGTGGAACCACAGCCTGGGCTATGGAAGCGTTCGAAAAAGGTCATCTCACCCTGAAGGATACCGGCGGTGTCGAGCTTCGCTGGGGCGACATGGAAACGGTTATTGACAAGGTCCTGCCGGCGATTGCCAGACGGGAAGGAATGCTGGGCGAGCTGCTTAGCCTGGGGAGCGTTGCCGCGGCACAAAGAACCGGCAAGGGATCCATAGATTACACATGCCAAAGCAAGTGCCTCGAAGCGCCCATGCACGACCCCAGAGGCGGAGGCCACGGCCTGGCGCTCACCTATGCGGTCAGCCCGCGAGGAGCCTGTCACGTGGCTGATCCTATGCTCCACATCGAAATGGGGGCCTGCTATTACCCGGAAATCGCCCTCGAATACGAGCCTGACCCTATGACCGACACCCACAAGCCGGAGGCTGCGGTAAGATCCGTCGAGCTTGGCGGCATCGAGAACAGCGCCTGTTTTTGTCAGTTCGCCGACAGGGAACTCTCCATCCCCGAATGGGTCGAGCTTTTCAACACCGTAGCCGGATACGGCTGGGACGTGGAAGACATGATGAGAGCCGGCCGAAGGGTCTTCTATCTCAAGAGACTCATCAACTACCGGTACGGCCGCACCGCCATGGACGACGCGTTGACCCCCAGGATGCTCGAGCCCGCTCGAGACGGTGAGCCGAAGGGAATCGAGATAAACTTCTCCGGCATGAAGGAACGCTTCTACGAACTCATGGACATGGACCCGGAGAAGGGAATACCTCGCGAGGCCACCCTCCGGGAATACGGAATGGAAGAGGAAGCTCGGAAGGTCTGGTAGGAGGGCTTGGTTCTCCGGGCTTGAGGCCCTCTGCGCTCGGTAAGAATGGAGTGGGAGACCGTCTCTGCCTTCAAACCTCACCCATCGTGACTCCAAACGGTTGAAGTTTGCCAGGTGAACGCTGACACCGGAAGATCATCGCTGAGAATCACCGTGAAACCAGCGGGCATAATCAGGAAGTATGTCCGAGAGCAGGAGATGGACGTGCCTGCGGGATTCACGTCCGCTGCCCTGATAAAACAACTCGGCATTCCGTCCCAGCTAAAGATGCTTTCGCTGGTTAACGGGACGAGCCGGCCACTGGATGCAGAACTCGACGACGGCGACGAAGTCCGGCTGGTTACGCTCGTCTACGGGGGCTGAGAAACATCAGGGAAAGCCCGGAAACGATTATAGGAAAAATCACGGCCCGGCATGGAAAATTTATAAAACCACCAGGGCTTCACAAACCCTCCCGTACTCGTCTTCAAGCACCGGCAGCAGAAGGATGGCGTTATCAGTAGTGCCTGCCCGGCCCATTGTCTCCAATTCCTTGCAGAGCTCTACGAGCATCATGGCGCCGAGGTTTCCGCTGGTGGATTTCAGGCTATGGGCCGCTCCTTGAATAGCTGCTGCATCACCAAGGGTTATGGAGTGCCGGATTGTTTCCATTAGTTTCGGTGAGCTCTCCATATAGGCATGGATGACCTTCTTGAGAAGACTGGGCTGGCCTTCTCTAACCATCGACCTCAAAGTTTCCAGGGTTTCGTAATTCAGATGGTCCAGGTGTGAAAATCGATCTAAGAATCCTTCACCATGCAGGTTCGATCCTCCATTACCTCCATCCGGCAACCGGCAGGCTTTGGATTGGTCCTGTTCTGTTTTATCTTCCCAAGCGGCGTGCACGGGTATACCGGCCGTTGATTTAGATGGCAGCCACCGTTTCAACAGGGTGACCAACCCATCCCGATTGAAGGGTTTGCTGAGGTAATCGTCCATCCCGGCGGCAATACATTGCTCACGGTCTCCCTGCATTGCATGGGCGGTCAGTGCAATGATGGGAGTGCGGCGAATCCCCTGACCTTGCTCAGTTCGATCCTTGCACCCCTGCATTTCTTTTTCCCGGATGATCCGTGTGACCTGGTAACCATCCAGTTCGGGCATCTGGCAGTCCATGAGCACAAGGTCAAAAGGAGCCTTTGAGAAAGCTTCGAGGGCTTCCCGTCCATTCGATGCCAGTTCGACCCGGCAGCCAAGGCTTTCCAGCATGTACTGCGCAACTTCCTGGTTTACATGATTGTCCTCGGCAAGGAGCACCTGTGCACCAAAGAGCACTTTGGCTTTGTTCCCGAGTCCACCCTTGAAGGCCGATGGGGAGCATTTCTTGAATAAAGGTCCCATTACAGTGATGATGGAGTTGAAAAGCTGGGACTGCCGCACGGGCTTGGTCAGATGAGCAGAAATGCCGTGCCTGTGCATCGTTTCTGTGTCGTAGTCCTGACTTATAGAAGTGAGCAGAATGAGTTGAACGGAAGCGACAGCCCAATCCGCCTTGATCGCGCGGGCCAGTTCCAGACCGTTCATCCCCGGCATCATCATATCCAGTATCGCCAACTCATAGGGGTCTCCCATCGCAACCGCCTTTTTGAGCATTTCCAGAGCATTTTGACCGTTTTCAGCACTTCCGTTGCGCATGCCCCAGGAGAGGACCTGATGGTGCAGGATGTTACGGTTGGTAGCATTGTCATCGACGATAAGAACACGTGTGCCCTTAAGATCATGAGGCTGAGCAACTGCACGCTGCAAAGGATCGGAACGGGTCTTAAAACGGACTGTGAACCGGAAGATGCTGCCCTTATTGAGCGTGCTCTCCACGCTGATTTCTCCACCCATCATCTCGCACAACTGTTTGGTTATAGCAAGGCCCAGACCAGTGCCGCCGTATTTTCGCGTGGTGGTGCTGTCCGCCTGCGAAAAGGCGTCAAAGATATGCTCCCGAATTTCCGGGGCGATCCCAATCCCAGTGTCATGGACTTCAAAGCACAGACGTCCATAATCTTCTTCTTTTTCTAAAGCGCTCACACGGACGAAAATCTCTCCGCGTTCGGTGAACTTGACGGCATTGCCAACGAGGTTTGTTAAAATCTGGCGCAATCGCCCCGGGTCGCCTTGCAAGGCGATGGGAACATGCTCATCCAATTGGCACAACAGTTCGACGCCCTTCTGATGAGCGCTTTCCGCGAAGAGTTGCATGACCTCTTCCACGGACTCTCGCAGGTCAAAGTCGATGCTTTCGAGCTCCAGTTTGTGTGCTTCAATTTTTGAGTAGTCCAGGATGTCATTAAGCACTCCCAGGAGAGCTTCACCGGAGCGCAGCACAGTTTCGGCAAGATTGTGCTGCTTTTCATTGAGACCTGTCCCCAGCAGCAACTCTGTCATGCCAAGCACGCCATTCATTGGAGTGCGGATCTCATGGCTCATGTTCGCAAGAAACTGAGATTTGGACTGGCTGGCCGCCTCCGCAATCTCTTTGGCCTTCTTCAATGACTCCTCGGCCCACTTACGTTCGGTGATATCCTGGGCAACATACACTATCCCTCCCACTGCCTTGTCGGCGTCATACACGACGGAAGCCGAAAGTAGAACGGGCACCTCCTCACCAGTTTTCGTTATGTATGCCACCTCAACGTTGTTGACGCGGTTGTCGATCATCATGGTCTTCACCCATGACCTTTCGCCCGAACCACTGCCTCCGATGACCGTTTCAACCGGCGCACCGACGAGCTCCTTTTCTTCGTACCCGAGTAGCTGACAAGTGGCCGTGTTTGTTCTTACAATCTTATTCTCAGGCGAAACGACAATTAACGAGTTAGTCATGCTTTTAAGGATGTTGTCAACGTAATCTTTCGAAACGGTCGTTTTATCCAGATCCTCAGCCATCCGGTTAAAATTTTCCAGCAACATTTGCACCTCACCGGTAGCCGCAGAAGTAATTCTAGTTGTGAGATCACCCTGCGCGAGTCGTGCTAAAGCGTGGGTAAGCTTATTAATAGGATCAAATATCACCTGTCCTGAAACGAAGAACAATATTATGCTAAGGACTATCGCTACTACTGTATTTAAAGCAAACACAACCATCACTGTATTCGCAATTTGTTCGTTGATGTGGTGGCGTGACAGGCAGATGGTGACTTCTCCTATGACATAGGTACCGGTATGAATTGGAACAGAAAGCTCTATAATAGGCTCTTTATTCTGGATAGCCGCTATGATATTCTGCAACTCACGCTCTTTTGGGAGTCCCACAAGTATAGTTTTGAGTCTAGGGGACTGGTAGTTGATACTGGCATATTGGGAGGTAACGATGTTTAGATGTTCATCACGGATAACGGCATACATAATGTCTTCATCTCTGTTTGCCTCGCTCACAATGGAATCCAACTGAATGCTATCCCTCATTACGAGAGGATCTTCACTGAGCATAGCCATATAAGATGCAAAACTTTTCCCCTTGGTCGCCAGAGAACGTTCGAGCGTCTTTTTTTCATTCAAGGCAATGACAGTGCTCAACACCATGGTACCGATAAGGAGGGCAAGGAAAATCCGTTTCAGAAACTCATACCGGATGCTTTTTTTATTAAGACCTCCAAACATTTATCGTCGATCCTTTCCGGCCTTAGTTAATTCTATGGCGCCTATTCTATTGTTTTGGTGACGGTCGCCATCAAACCGGGCGGAATCTCAAACTTACCCTCTTTGGCGGCCCTCATATTCAGAAGCACTTCGTATTCCTTTGGGGTTTCGATGGGAATAGACGAAGGTTCTGCTCCTTCCAGGATCCTCACTGCCTTCTCTCCGGCAAGCCGGCCTATAGAATACGCGTTTACGCACACACCCAGAAGCACCCCCTTCTCTACCAGATCCTCGAGGTGGGTTATCGTAATCACTTTAGCATTGACCGCCATATCCATGATCAGCGAAATCCGACTGTCGATCAGATTGCTGCCGGTAATGTAAACAGCTTCTGAGGTGCGTAATACTTCCGGCAGGACCTGCTCAATATCGTCGATCTTGGTCAATCGAACGGGAATGATCTTGAAAGCACAATTTTTCTGAGTTCCCAGCAGCTCCTTCAATTGTGACTCGGAGTTTTTTTCACCCGCTGCATAAAGCACTGCCAGTCTCTTTACATGCCTAAAGTTTCCCAGGCTTTCCATAAGTTTCGACAATGGAATCTTAGAACTTACGCCCGTAGTGTTGTTTCCTGAACGCTCCCAAGCCTTCGCTATCCCGGCATCTACCGGATCATAGACCACACTGAAGACTATCGGCACGTCCTTAATCTCACGGCTGACGGGTATGGTGGCAGAAGTGCCCAATGTGATAATCAAGTCCAGTTTTGTTGCAGCAAATTGCTCTACCAGTTCCGCTGCCCTCGCCTTATTTGCACTCGCATTCTCTATAATGAAAGCTGTATTCTCCTCTCCAAACCCCCCTTCGGCGAGCCTTTCTTTCATGCCTTTGAAGGCTTCGAGATATCGGACCTCTTCGCTAAACATCAGGACCCCGATTTTTTTCTCTGCCTGCGCCTCTGCCGAAAAGATTGCCACAATCAGAAAAGCCATGCCGGAAACCAAAAGCTTCTTTATTGTCGCCATTGCTCTCTCCCCTTTACGTCTTCACCATCGAAAGATTGCGCGCAATCCTCTATGTACATTTCGGCAAAACACAGAGACAACTTAAGAAAAGGATTGTAATGCTACCCGGAAGTCGAGACACTTTATCGAGGATGTAGATTCAGTTTTAGGAAATCGGATGATTCGATGGGCCTTCAGTGTGTCCCAGGAACTTTTTCGCGCGGAATCCGACCCCAAAATAGCCTTCGAGATTCGTTGGTGTTCGGGTTGGTGCATTATGCGGATCTAAATAATTTGCTGTGCAGTTCTTTCATTCCGGCTTATCTGATTTTTATCCATCTTCAACCTCCCCGGAACGTTGGAAGGTCTCAGTCGGAAATGAACTCCCATACGTCTCCGTGCGGGGCCGTTCTAACCTGGAGGTGTCCCATCCATTGTCGATCGTTCTGTTTCGGGTAATCCTCCCTGCAATGTGAGCCCCGGCTCTCGACCCTCCTGATCGCTGCTTCGAGAATAAGGCAGGCCGCCCTTGCAGCCGAACGCAGCTCAGTCGCACTCACCCGGGCCGGGGTCAGTGTATTTTTGCTTCCCGGCCCGGAAAATGAGAAGCTGCCCGTGATGTCCCGCATATTACCCAAAGATTGAGAAAGCCCTGCCTCGTTTCTCACTATCCCCCCCTCTTCCCACATAATTTTGCGGATTCTGTCCAGAAGACCGGTTTCGTCACACCGGAGGCTCTCAAAGGCCCGAAACCGTTCATCGAGCCGCCTCAAGACAGATCGCCGCTCTTCTGCGCCGCTCCTCTTCGACCAATCGGCCGCCGAATTCCCGGCCCTTGCTCCGAATACCACGGTTTCGCTAAGCGCATTGCCTCCCATCCGGTTGGCGCCGTGCAGCCCCCCTGTCACCTCTCCGGCAGCGAAAAGTCCTGGAATAGAGGACGCCCCCCTGCCGTCAATTTTTACTCCACCCATAGTATGGTGGGCCGCCGGCGCTACGCGAAGGGGACGACTGACTCCTCCGTGGCGATCTCCCAATATGGGCCGCAAGGAGGCTGAGAAGGGATCGCTATGCCATTGTTCATCAGTAACGTCCCGTATATCCAGGAAAATCCCCTGACCGTTTCGATAAATTTCCTTAAAAAACGCCTGTGAGAGGCGGTCCCGGGCCTTAGACGCCGCAGGGCGTTCATCTATTGCGTATTTTTTGAGAATATCCTCGCCGGACTCATTTACGAGCCGACCGTTGTCGGCGAGTTCCGGCGGAACCACCAGGGGCGCATGGCCGGGTTCGGCCAGGCATACGGGATAAAACTGCACGAATTCAATGTCCTGGAGGAGCGCTCCAGCCTCAATCGCCAATATCCACCCGTCCCCCAGCATCCGCCCTGGGTTGTCGTGGCGAAGGTAGAGCGCGGCAGCCCCGCCGGTTGCCAGCACCACTGCCCCGGAACTGAACGCGATGAGTTCACCCGATTGCCGTGCAAAACCCATAAGGCCCGCCACCCCGTTTTCCATCACCAGGCCGGTGGCCGTCAGGTTTCCCATGAACCGCGTCCCCAACTCCCTGTTTTTTCCGATGAGACAGCGCACTATCTCGTCACCTAGAGCAGGAGGGTGGCCTTTGGCGAATAGAAATCCATGCCGGACTTCAGCCTGGATTCCCCAGCATATAAGTTCACCCAGCCTCGCTGGAGCCTCTTCGCAGAGAATTTCGGCAAGAACTCGCTGATTTATTCCACGGCCTGCCTGAAGAGTGCGCTCCAGATGTCCAGCCGTTTTCGAACTGTCGGCACCCCCCATCACGCCGCCGCTGAGCCAAGTAGAGGTGGACTTGCCGGGCCCTGCCTTGGAAAGCACTAGAACATCAAGCCCCGCTTCCCGCGCCGATATGGCTGCCCTGAGGCCGGCGGCCCCGCTGCCCAACACCAGAACGTCGCATGCAATATGTTCCATAATGCCCTTGCTCCTCAAACCATCCTGACAGACATTTTACTCAATCCGGCACACCTTTACCGCATCGTTTTCATAAACGCAGGGAAACCCACCGACCCCCGGCTTTTCCAGAATCACCCAGCCGACCCCGAAGCGTTCCTTGAGGCGGCGAAAATCTTCCGGCCCGAAGTTTTTCCAATCGCGAAGCCCCATCATCCGGTCGTGCCATTTCAGGGCTGCCTCCGAGACCGTCCCGGACCCGTCCGTTGTGATATCCCCGGCCGCAAACATTACGCTGACGACCGCCGGGTCCTTCACCACGTCACACATTATGCTTCTTTGCGCGAGCGCCCTGAAGCCGTGGAAATCCTCCCCGCGGCTCTCCATGCTCCTGGGGTCGAGAGCAAAGAAAGCGTCCTTCGGCGTGTTGTCGCGGACCCAATTGAAAGCCTGGACCCATTGGTTCCGCGGCTTCATCCCCGGCCACTCGATATGGTCGCTTGCAGAGAATTGATAACTCTGGACGGAAAACATCAAGACGAAAATGGGCATAAAGAAGAGCGCCCAGCGAAGTGGTTTCCTTTTCAGGAAGTATTCCCCGGCAAGTCCTCCGATCACGAGAAAAAGGACCAGATACACCAAATGAAAAGCCCTCATCGGCTGAAGCGCCACAAGTCTGTCGAGGGCTGGGACGCACAGAGCCAGTGACAGGGCGGCGAAACAGAGGCCGAAGACGGGAGCCTGCGAGACCACGAGGTTGAATCCAGGCAAAGTGTTGGACGGCCGCATCCGGCTAACGGAAAAAAGGATTGCAAGAGGCGCCACAAACCCGACTAACTCGTACCAGGTCCAGCGGGAAAGATAAAAGTAGCGTTGCGTGACCTCGCCCCATACATCGTTTACCGAAACGGCCCCGGCCGCGAAGAGGGGTTCAACCTGTTTTTTAGCGCTCTGTAGCGCCCATTGCCGCCGCCATGCCAAAAAAGCAGCTAAAAAAGCAGCAGGAAATGCCAGAAGAGGGCTCATCATACCGGCGGCCAACATCCAGATGGATGCTTTCAAAAGCCTCCTGTCAAGCACTTCCACGAGCGCGAACAGAGCGAAGGCGGTTGCGAACGATCGCGGATGAAGGTGCTGAGCGACCAGAACGAGGGCCGTGCCGGCAACCGGCAGGGTCAAAAGAGCGGCAATGAGCGTTACCGATGACCACTGGGCTTCGGGTGAGGCAAACATCTTTTTGCTGAGCCTCAGACACCCTAGTAAAACAAGGAAAATCGAAAGGATGTGTGTAAAGAATATCACCCGCTCCAACGTCAGGTGGCTCAATCGCACCAGCAGGGCCATCGCACTGGGGTAGATCGTAAATCTCATCTGATGCATGAAGAAAATCGAATCATGCGGGTAGAGCGCCGGGTCGAGGTAATATTTAATGGCGGGCAGATATACGGCTTCGTCTTCCAGCCCAAGGTGATAGCCATGCGCGAGAAGACCCAAGAAGGTCAAAAGCATGAGAATGCCAATTTCGGATTGCAGCTTGTTTATGTTTCCTGGAATCAGTGCGACGTGTTTCTCCTGAGATCTTTAAGGCAAAAGGTTTTTAGCCGGAATCATGCGTCAAGTTGTGCGCTATGCATCTGACCCGCATTTTGAGATCGGGTTTTTGCCCGAATAGCTTCCGATGAAATGCCGCAAGCTATAAATGGTACGATTTTCCAATCGAACATACAAGTGGTATCAATTGCGCAATCCGATTGACACCTTGGTTTGCTTGCTGTTAAGATTTTAGATTCGCTGTATGGGCCGGGCATGAAAAATCGGCTGATTTTGGTCCGAAATTTGGCCTGCCTTCAGCTAATATTTCCGCTTCAACGTAGAGGCAGGAGAATTAAGGGTTTTTTCATGAAACTGCAAGGTGCGCAGATATTTTTCGAGTGTTTGAAAAAAGAGGGTGTGGATGTCATATTCGGATTTCCTGGCGGCGCAGTTCTGGACATTTACCACGAGATGGCCAGACACAACATAAGGCATATTCTGGTTCGCCACGAGCAGGGCGCCACACACATGGCCGACGGATACGCAAGGGCGTCAGGCCGGGTCGGGGTCTGTCTGGTCACTTCGGGTCCCGGTGCGACAAACACCGTAACGGGTATAGCCACCGCCAACATGGATTCTGTCCCGATTGTCGTGTTCACGGGTCAGGTGCCGACGCCGCTCATCGGGGATGACGCTTTTCAGGAAGTCGATATTATCGGCATCACCCGGCCCTGCACGAAGCACAGTTACCTGGTGCGGGACGTGAACGATCTGGCCAGGGTAATAAAGGAAGCTTTTTACCTGGCGCGTACGGGCCGCCCCGGACCTGTGGTTGTAGATCTGCCGAAAGACGTAGTTCAGGCGTTTGCCGATTTTAAATATCCCAAAAAAGTGGACCTGCCGGGCTACCGGCCAACAGTGGAGGCGCATGCCGGACAGGTCAAGAGAGCTTACCAGCTTATCAGCAAGGCCAAGACACCGGTCATTTTCGCGGGTGGAGGCATTATTATCTCGGAGTCCTCCAATGAACTCGCCAGGTTGGTTAAGCTCATCCAGGCGCCTGTGACCTGCTCCCTGATGGGTCTTGGCTGCTTTCCGGCTACCAAGGTTGACAGCGAGGGCCTCAGGCAGCCTAATCCGCGCTGGCTGGGAATGCTCGGGATGCACGGCACCTATCAAGCCAACATGGCTATATCCCATGCGGACGTTATCCTTGCGGTCGGCGTTCGTTTTGACGATCGAGTAACCGGAAAGATCAGCACATTTGCCCCCAAAGCCAAGATAGTCCACGTCGACGTTGACCCGACCAGTATCAGCAAGAACGTCGAGGTCGATATTCCCATCGTAGGCGACTGCAAGAATGCGCTCCGGCAACTGATACAACTTGCCGAAAAAGAGCCGATCCGGGACCTTGCCCAGGCGCGCGCTCCATGGTTTGACCAGTTAGCCCAGTGGGAGAAAGATCACCCGCTTGCATACTGTGCGCAAGGCGATCTGATAAAGCCGCAGTACGTTATTGAAAAAATTTATGAGATTACAGGCGGCGACGCCATAATCACTACCGAGGTGGGCCAGCACCAGATGTGGACCGCCCAGTTCTACAAGTTCGACCGCCCGCGCACACTGTTGACCTCGGGCGGCCTAGGCACAATGGGCTACGGTTTTCCAGCGGCCATTGGCGCCCAGGTGGCCTTTCCGGACAAGCTGGTGATAGATATCGCCGGTGACGGAAGCATCCAGATGAACATTCAGGAATTGTGCACGGCAGTCTGTAACAATATTCCGGTGAAAGTGGCCATCATCAACAATACGTATCTGGGTTTGCCGCGCCAGTGGCAGGAGCTTTTTTATGAGAAGGACTATACGGGGTCCTGCCTGGAAGGGTCTCCTGATTTTGTCAAGCTGGCGGAAGCCTATGGGGCTGTGGGACTGAGGGCTGTACGGCCCGAGGAGGTCGAACCGGTCCTCCGGAAAGCCTTTTCGATAAAAAGCCCTGTTTTTATGGATTTTCAGGTGGTAGCGGAAGAAAACGTCTATCCGATTGTCCCACCCGGAAAGTGCATTACCGAAATGCTTCTTGCGTAGCTCTGAATTCTCCCTCCCGGGGGCCGGGAAATTTAGAGGAGATTTTTGGTATGATAGTCACCAGCGATAGACGGTATACGATAGGCATTCTGGTCCAGAACGTTCCGGGTGTCCTGGCAAGAATTGTAGGACTTTTCAGCGGCAGAGGGTACAACATTGAAACGGTTACAGCGGCTGAAACCAACGAGAAGGGACTCACTCGGATTACGCTTGTTACGACCGGCGACGAACGGGTGCTCTCTCAGATAGTCAAACAGTTGAACAAGCTCGTTAACATAATCAAGGTGTACGATTTTTCGGAGACCGAGTTCGTGGACCGGGAAATGGCCCTTATCAAAGTTCGGGCCGAGCTGCAGACACGGGCCGAGGTGCTTCGAATTGTCGATATCTTCCGTGCTAAGGTAGTGGACGTAAGCCCTCATTATTACACGCTTGAGGTTACCGGAAACGAGGGAAAGATTACGGCCATAGTGGAACTTTTGGACCAGATCGGAATAGAGGAAATTGCACGTACCGGCAAAGCGGCTCTGGCACGCAGCAAGAAATACTGAAACCGATCAAAACGAGGAGGTAATTGATGCGAATTTTTTATGACACGGACGCCAGTCTGAATTTTTTGCGCGGCAAGAAAATTGGTATCATCGGCTATGGAAGCCAGGGGCATGCACAGGCTCAAAACCTGCGCGATTCAGGTCTTCAGGTGACAGTGGCTGACCTGCCGGGCACGCCCAATTACGAAAAGGCGATCGAAGACGGATTCACTCCGGTTTTGGCTCTCGAGGCCGCCGAGAAATCCGATGTCGTCCAGATTCTTACCGAAGATCACGCTCAGGCCGCACTTTATCGAAAGGACATTGTCCATACGATGAAAGCCGGCAGGACGCTTCTTTTCTCTCACGGTTTCAATATTCACTACGGCCAGATCATACCCCCCAAAGAGGTGGACGTGGTGATGGTCGCCCCTAAAGGCCCGGGGCACCTGGTCAGGAGCGAATACGTGCGCGGAGCGGGCGTACCTGCTCTTGTAGCCATTCAGCAGGACGCATCGGGCCAGGCGCTTCAGACAGCTCTGGCGTATGCCTCGGGAATCGGCGCAACGAGGGCAGGCGTTATTGAAACCACCTTTAAGGAAGAAACCGAAACTGACCTTTTCGGCGAGCAGGCCGTGCTTTGCGGCGGGGTATCCGAACTGATAAAAGCCGGGTTCGACACGCTTGTCGAGGCAGGCTATCAGCCTGAAATCGCTTTTTTTGAGTGCATGCACGAACTGAAGCTGATAGTAGATCTCATTTACAGGGGCGGACTTGCCTATATGAGGTACTCCGTAAGCGACACGGCTGAATATGGCGATTTGTCGCGAGGAAAACGGATCGTTAATGCGGAAACTCGAGCCGAGATGAAAAAAATGCTCGAAGAGGTCCAGTCCGGTGAGTTCGCACGCGAGTGGATCCTGGAGAACCAGGCCGGGCGGCCTATGTTCCAGGCCGTCAGGAACCGGGAAAAGACACTGCTCGTCGAACAGATCGGCGCAAAACTGCGTGCTATGATGCCTTTCCTCGATGCTGTCAAGATGGTTTGAAACGAGCGGAAGCAGGGAGCAGGGAGCAGGAAGCGAGCAAACGGTTTTTTTCCCGCTTCCCGCTTCCCGCTTCCCGCTTCCCGCTTCCGGGATTAAGGAGCATCTGTTGTCGGCCAGGGATTTCAGGAAAAAACAGGCTCATGTCCCCATCGCCATGGACGGAGTTCCTTACATCCTTGCCGCAATGTTTGCCACATTGATCACGGCGGTGCTTGGCTGGGCGGTTGCCACTCTCCTGCTCCTGGCCGCCACCCTGCTGATCGGTCATTTTTTCCGGGACCCGGAGCGGATTTCGACTGCGGGCGAAAGTGATATAATATCTCCGGCAGACGGTCGCATACTCGCTGTGAGAAGTGTCCGGTCGGCGCGGTTCACAGACAAACCGGCCGTGAAGATCAGTATCTTCATGTCGGTTCTGGATGTACACGTCAACCGAATACCTTACCCGGGCACGATCGAGGGCATTCACTACAGCAAAGGCCGGTTCATGGCTGCAAACCTCGTTCAGGCGAGCGAGGAAAACGAGCAGAACTGGCTTTGGATAAGGTCCGATTCCGGCGCGGACATCGTTATTACCCAGGTGGCCGGCTTGATCGCCCGCCGGATTGTTTGCTGGCCCGAAATCGGCGACCGGGTGGTCCGGGCGGAGCGGTTCGGAATGATCCGGTTCGGTTCCCGAGTGGACGTTTATGTGCCGGAAAACAGCGAAATCCTGGTGTCACAGGGCGATCATGTCTATGCGGGAGAAACCGTTTTATGCAGATTGAACCCGTAAAGAAGCGGCGCTCGCGCCGGAAAAAGTCGCGCAGGGAAGGCGAAGTGCGCCGAGGGACCTATATATGGCCCAATCTCTTTACCACGGCAAATCTTTTCAGCGGGTTTTTCGGGATCGTCAACTCCATCAACGGCAATTTTGAGCTGGCGGCCATCGCCGTCTTTGCTTCCTGCGTTTTCGACTTCATGGACGGCAAGGTTGCCAGGCTTACCGGAGGGACGAGCCGCTTCGGAGTGGAATACGATTCGCTGGCAGACCTCGTGGCATTCGGGGTGGGGCCGGGTTTACTGATGTACCTGATGGCCCTCAAACCTTACGGACGGCTCGGCTGGCTGGCCGCCTTCGTATTCATGGCATGCGGCGCCCTGCGGCTCGCGCGCTTCAACGTACAGGTCGAAACGACCAATAAGAAATATTTCGTGGGCCTTCCGATTCCGGTCGGAGCGAGCATTATAGCCGCATCTGTGCTTTTTATGAGCCATTGGAATATTGCTGTTCAAGGTTCGCTCATACGACTCGTCCTGCTCGGGATGACCTTTGTCCTGGGGTTTTTCATGATCAGCACGATGCCTTTTAATAGTTTCAAGGAAGTCGAATTCATAAAGGCGAGGCCCTCCTTCGTTGTGTTCGTGGCAATACTTCTGGTTAGTGTAGTTGCGGTGACTCCAGCGTTTATGCTCTTTTCCATCCTGACGATCTACGCTGTTTCGGGTCCCGTAAGATGGGCCGCCTGGAAGATCCAGGGGAAAAAAGGGTTTCAGGAAGGCATGGAAACCCGGCAAACAGCGGCGCCCGCACCGGAGAGTATCTCAGGGGAACAGCAATCTTTGGCGCAACCTGACAAGCCGGGCGAAAACATTGAGATTTGAAGGTTGAGTTCAATGCCCATGACCATCAGTGAAAAAATTTTGGCCGATCACGCCGGAAAGTCTGAAGTTTTCCCGGAAGAGCTTTTGGAAGCAAGGATCGATTTCGCGCTTGGAAACGATATAACGGCCCCGCTCGCGATTGAAGCTTTCAGGCGCGCAGGGGCCAAAAAGGTATTCGACCGCGAGCGCATCAGTCTGGTTCCCGACCACTTCGTCCCGAACAAGGATATCGCTTCAGCCATACAGGCTCGGATGATGAGCGAATTTGCAAAAGAGTTTGACCTCCCCTACTATTTCGAAGTGGGTCGCATGGGGATCGAACACGCACTTCTGCCCGAGCAGGGACTTGTTCTGCCCGGAGATGTCGTAATTGGGGCCGACAGCCACACGTGCACTTACGGCGCACTTGGCGCCTTCGCAACCGGGGTGGGAAGCACCGATCTGGCTGCGGCAATGATAACAGGCCGTATCTGGTTCAAGGTGCCCCCGTCCATCAAGTTTATCTTTAGTGGAAAACTCCGGCCCTGGGTTGGGGGAAAAGACCTGATCCTCTACACTATAGGGCAGATCGGCGTAGACGGCGCCAGGTACCGGGCAATGGAGTTCGCGGGCGAGTTGATCGATTCTCTTCCCATGGCGGATCGCCTTTCGATGTGCAATATGGCTATCGAAGCGGGGGCCAAGGTTGGAATAATAGCGCCTGACTCAATCACCGAACAGTATGTAAGCGCCCGTGCGAAACGGCCTTACAAATTCTACAGCAGTGACCCGGGGGCCGCTTACGAGGCCGTATACGAATGGGACCTGTCGAACCTCGAGCCGGTCGTGGCCCTGCCTCATTCGCCTCAGAACGTGAAGCAGGTCACCCAAATACCGCAAACCCCCATCGACCAGGTGGTGATAGGATCGTGCACGAACGGCCGCCTGGAGGATTTGCGGCTGGCCGCGCAGGTAATGAAAGGCCGAAAGGTTGCACGGGGTGTTCGCTGCATAGTGATCCCTGCAACCCAACAGATATACCTGGAAGCGATGCAGGAGGGGCTGCTCCAAATCTTTATAGAGGCCCAAGCGGCCGTAAGCACCCCGACCTGCGGTCCCTGCCTTGGCGGGCACATGGGAATTCTCGCGCCGGGCGAATCGGCCGTTGCGACCACGAACCGCAACTTCGTCGGCCGAATGGGGCATGTGGAAAGCAAGGTCTATCTGGCCAATCCGGCAGTTGCCGCCGCTTCCGCCATTCTCGGGCGTATCGCGCATCCTGAAGAGGTGTTGGGCTGATGAAAATTAAGGGAAAAACATGGAAGTTCGGAAATGACGTGGATACCGACGCCATTATACCGGCGCGCTACCTGAATACGACCTCCGCAAAAGAGCTTGCCGCCCATTGCATGGAAGACGCAGACCCTGAGTTCGCCTCAAGGGTCAAGCAGGGAGATATTATCGCGGCCGGAAAAAATTTCGGGTGCGGCTCATCGAGGGAACACGCCCCTATAGCTATAAAAGCCGCCGGGGTCAGTTGCGTTGTCGCCCTGAGTTTCGCCCGGATCTTCTATCGCAATGCCTTCAATATGGGTCTGCCGATCCTTGAGTGCCCCGAAGGCGCCGAGCGCATCCGGACGGGGGATGAACTGGAAATCGACCTCGATTCCGGCATTATCGAGAATCATACGAGGCAGGAAACATACCGGGCACAAGCCATCCCGCCTTTCATGCAAAAGCTGGTCAAGGCTGGGGGCCTTATTGAATACGTGCAGGAGCAGATGCAAGGGCTGGAATAAAGCACGATTGACATTGAATTCTTTCTTATCGCAGAAGACTGAAACGAGAGCAGGTGTCAAATGGCCAAAGATTACCGCATAGCGGTTATTCCGGGTGATGGTACGGGACCCGAGGTTATACGTGAGGCCCTTAAGGCGCTGGACGCCGCATCGCAAAAAGCAGGCTTTTCGACCGAAAAGGTCTACTTCGATCTTGGGGGCGAACGCTACCTGCGGACCGGGGAGGTCTTGCCCGAAGGGACGGTTGACGATCTGGGCAAGTTTGACGCCATCCTTCTTGGAGCTATAGGGCACCCGGATGTAAAACCGGGGATACTGGAAAAGGGCCTTTTGCTCCAACTGCGCTTCACACTCGATCAGTACGTTAATCTCAGGCCCGTTATACTGTACCCGGGAGTGGAAACTCCTCTCAAGGACAAGGGGCCCGATGACATAAATTTCGTAGTCGTCCGGGAAAATACCGAGGGTCTTTACGCAGGAGCGGGCGGATTTCTGCGGAAGGACACCCCCCACGAGGTTGCCGTTCAGGAATCGATTAACACCCGGTTTGGCGCAGAGCGTTGTATCCGGTTCGCCTTCGACTTCTGCCGCAAACGCAATTACCGAAAAAAACTTACCCTGTGCGGCAAGACCAACGTGCTCACCTATGCCTTCGATCTTTGGCAGCGCGCCTTCAATGATGTGGCCAAAGAATACCCGGACGTGCAGACCGACTACGCCCATGTTGACGCCATCTGCATGTGGATGATCAAAAACCCCGAATGGTTCGACGTCATCGTAACAGACAATATGTTCGGGGATATCATAACCGATCTCGGCGCGATGATTCAGGGCGGATTGGGAATCGCCGCAGGAGGCAACATAAACCCGAACGGGGTTTCCATGTTCGAGCCGATAGGTGGATCTGCCCCGAAATACACCGGCCTCAACATCATCAATCCTGTTGCAGCTATCGCGGCGGCTCAGATGATGTTGGAACACCTGGGCGAGACGGACGCCGCCGGTCTTATCGAAAACGCCATAAAGAGGGTGGTCTCGAGTGATCTCAAGAGCCTTTCAGCCGGCCAAATGGGTTATTCGACAACAGAGGTGGGCGACCTGGTAGTCAAGTATATATAGCTTTTGCACTCTGTTTAGTTTTTCCAGACAAACGAGAGGTCCAGGAGCAATGGAACGCAATGGATTCAAAGTGGCGGTCGTTGGGGCGACCGGAGCTGTCGGCAACCTGATGGTCAAAGTCCTCGAGGAAAGGGGTTTTCCTGTAAGCGTGCTCAGACTTCTGGCGTCGGCGCGTTCCATCGGAAAAACCCTCAGCTTTCGCGGTAGTGAAATCGCGGTTGAAGAGCTTGTGGAAGATTCATTTGAGGGCATTCAGTTGGCCCTTTTTTCCGCTGGAGGCAGCATCAGCAAGAAATTTGCGCCGATAGCGGCCCGGGCCGGCGCAGTCGTCATCGACAACTCGAACGCCTGGCGCATGGACCCGAAGGTCCCTCTGGTGGTGCCTGAAGTGAACCCGGATGCCGCGTTGTCGCATTGCGGCATCATTGCCAACCCGAACTGTTCCACGATCCAGATGGTTGTAGCGCTCAAGCCCATATACGATGCGGTGGGGATCAGGCGAATCGTTGTCACCACTTTTCAGGCGGTTTCCGGTACGGGCAAAAGGGCGATTGAGGAACTGCGCACGCAGGTTTTGGATATCATGCAGGGGCGTGAGGCGGTTCGGCAGATATATCCGCATCAGATCGCCTTCAACTGTTTTCCGCATATCGGCCCTTTTCTGGAAAACGGCTTCTGCGAAGAAGAGATGAAGATGGTGAACGAGACCCGGAAAATGTTCGAGGATGACAAAATCAGGATTTGTGCGACCACCGTTCGGATCCCGGTTATTTATGGCCATTCCGAGTCGATAAACATAGAAACGGAAAAGCCTATTTCTCCCGAGGAAGCGCGCAGGCTGCTCGATGCCGCCCCGGGAGTCAGAGTGATAGACGATCCTTCCAACGCAGGCTATCCGGTCCCCTTGAGCGCTGCGGGCACGGACGATACCCTCGTTGGCAGAATTCGCAGAGATCCTTCGGTTGAAAACGGCCTGGCCATGTGGGTGGTTGCGGACAATATCCGCAAAGGAGCTGCTACCAACGCCGTTCAAATTGCGGAAATCCTGCTTAGCCGCGGCCGGCTGTAGCTGAATATGCGAATCATTGCGGGCGCTTTTCGGGGAAGGCGGCTGCATGCCCCAAAGGGCAACAGGATTCGCCCGACCATCGACCGGGTTCGGGAAGCGGTCTTTAACATGATTGCCGGGGAAGTTCCCGGGGCGAAGGTGCTCGACCTGTTTGCCGGAACGGGGGCAATGGGCCTGGAATCACTTAGCCGTGGGGCGCATTTTTGTTTCTTTGTGGACAAGGACGCCGAAGCCGTGAGTCTCATACGTGAAAATGTCCAATTGTGCGCCGCACAGGACAGGTCGCGCATGATTCATGGACCGGTCGCCTCGGCAATCCGGCGCCTGGGCTCGGAAAACGAGCTGTTCGACCTTATTTTCATGGACCCTCCATACGGGAAAGGATACATCGAAAAAACACTCGAAATTGTTGCTGCAGTTGCCCGCGAAGACGCACTGGTCATTGCCGAGCACCACATAAAAGATAAACCTCCGATGGTCCCGGCAATATGGCGAAAAGACCGCGAGCGAAGATACGGTGACACTTTGATCTCGGTCTACTCGAATTCTTAATCCATCTGAAAATCGACAGGAGGAAAAATGCCCAGCATTGCAGTATACGCAGGCTCCTTTGACCCTATTACCAACGGACATATCGACCTGCTGGAGCGCGCCCTCAAACTCTTCGACAACGTTATTATCGCTATTGCCGCAAACCCCGGGAAGGAGCCCCTGTTCACCACTAAGGAGCGCTTCGTGATGATAAAGGATTCCCTGGCGGACCATCCCTGGAAAGACCGTGTGAAGGTGGACCTTTTCGAAGGGCTGCTCGTCGACTACGTGCATTCGATTCCGACCAGAGCCATAGTAAGAGGCCTTCGGGCAATCAGCGACTTTGAATACGAATTCCAGATGGCGCTTATGAACCGCAAACTGAACGGAGATATCGAAACCGCCTTCATAATGACGGGAATGCACTGGATTTACACCAGCTCCAGGATCATAAAGGAAGTGGTGCGGTCCGGCGGAAATGTATCAGGCCTTGTCCCGGATAACGTCGAAAAGAAGCTGGTGGCAAGACTGGGTGGCTTGAGCAAAAACAGCCTGTGTTAGCTCTTTGCATCCTGCGGGAAGAAAAGATCCGAAAGCTCAAGCACCAGCGGTTTAGCGTTAAAAATCGCCTTTTATCCGTTCGATCGTTGACTCGATCTGGTCGCGGATCTCACCCAGCCGCTCCAGGGTTTGGGCTTCAAAGCGCAAGACGAGAACCGGCTGCGTATTGGATGCCCGCACAAGGCCCCAGCCGTCGGCAAAAGTGATACGGGCGCCGTCAATATCGATTACCTTCAGGTTTTTCTCTTTGAACTCCTGCTTCGCCCTGTAGACGACTTCGAACTTAATCTCGTCCGGGCACTCGATCCGTATCTCGGGCGTCGCATGCATGGCGGGGACCCCGTCGAGAAGTTCGGGTATTCTTTTGCCGCTTCTCGAGAGTATTTCGAGCAGTCTGCACGACGCGTATATCCCATCGTCAAATCCGAAATACCGGTCCTTGAAGAAAATATGGCCGCTCATCTCGCCGGCGAGTTGTGCGTCCACTTCTTTCATTTTTGCCTTTATCAGCGAATGGCCGGTTTTCCACATGATGGCGTGACCCCCATGCCGCTCGATGTCGTCATAAAGTGTCTTCGAGCACTTGACCTCGGAGATGATAACCGAGCCGGGCCGCCTGGATAAAATCTCCCTGGCGAAAATGATCATGAGCTTGTCGCCGAAAACCACCTCGCCTCGGTGATCGATCACCCCCAGCCTGTCGCCGTCGCCGTCGTACGCGACACCGACGTCGAGCCGCTCCCGCAGGACAAGGTTGCGCAGGTCCACCAGGTTTTCCATGACCGTAGGGTCCGGCTCGTGATTCGGAAAAGTGCCGTCCATCTCGCAGTAGATCGGGTAGATTTCGCAGCCCAGCCTTCTTAAAATGGCCGTGGCAACCGGACCGCCCGTTGCATTGCCGCCGTCGACCCCTACCCTCAGCCTGCCTTCGAGCCGAATATTGCCGGTAACGAAATCAACGTATGGGGAAATGATGTCGAAGTGATCGAGTCTTCCTTCCGCTGAGCTAAAGTCCCCCGAGCAAGCGATGTGAGCCAGCTTCTGAATCTCTTCGCCGGCTATGGTGTCGAACCCGTTGCATACTTTGAAACCGTTATACTCGGGAGGATTATGGCTGGCGGTAATCATCATTCCGCCTTCACGTTCCAAACGCCTTATAGCGAAGTAGAAGACCGGCGTCGGGCAGACACCGACATCGACTACGTCCATGCCGGACTGGAGAAGCCCTCCCACGAGCAGGTCGCGGTACCGGTCCGAAGTCAGACGGCAGTCCCTCCCCACGACTATCCGCCTTTTACCCTGCCGGGCCATGTATGTTCCGAACGTACTGCCAAGCGTCGATACATCCGAATCCGTAATTTCGGAGCCGGCAATTCCGCGTATGTCGTATTCTCTAAAGATCTTTTGAAGCATGATTTCTTACTCGACGAAGGACTTTTAGTGAAAAGCCGAGACCGGATTCGGGCGAGAAAACAAAAAACGAAGGTCCGGACAACTCATCCGAAAAGACCCTCGCTTGAAGAAATCCAGATGAAATTTACCCGCGCCGCTTCAATGATGCGAGCCGCCTCCACCTGATTTGATACGCTTGACGGTCAGAATAAAAGCTGCGACCAGGCCGATCCCGATTACGGCCAGAGCACCATACAGGGCGGCAAAAAATACAGCGTGACTCGGATCGTACCAGGGTATATCCCATGGCAACATGCTGCTCAAACTACGCTTAAGGCCTTCACATAAGAACTCGCTTGCTCCTGACATTGACTCGCCTCCGCAGCTCGAATGTTCGAATGGGGTACTGGATTCCTATAGCTTGTACGAAATTAGCATACAACTGAAAAGTGGTCAAATGCAAATTCGGAAGACGCAAGACGGAGGACGGAGGACGGGTTTCACGCGAAGACGTGAAAAAAGAGCGGTTGGATTTAATGTCAGCATTTTCCACCGAGTTTTTGGACGAAGGTCCTGGCATCGACGATCTGGATACCGTGGAAGTGCTTGATCTCCTGGAGATGATGGTCTCCTGAAACAATGTAACGCGCTCCGCCTTCCAGGGCGCAGGCCAGGAATTTGTTGTCTCGGGGATCTTTGGTGATCCGGCCGGTTCCGTAAAGGTCAGCGGTGACTGTGACGGCCTTTTCC
>JBELAB010000020.1:0-14570 GCA_049509275.1 Syntrophobacteraceae bacterium
GCTCACACCACTCGCTTGATTTTAACAGGCTGCTCGGCTTTTTTCCAGGCGCCTCCCGCTTTTTCAATCTCCCCCAGGACCACCGCTATAAAATCCTCCATCCGGCTTCGGACAGGTCCGGTAAGTTCGGTGCTCCATGAAGTCCAGTCTCCGGGCTCGATTCCGATCACAACCGTTTCGGGCTTGTTTCCAAGCTCTTCGGCATAAATAAGGGTTTCTACGATATTTAGCTCGTGGAGCGAACTCTTGTAAGGGATTTTCCTGGACAAATCCTTTTCCGCGATGCGGTATATGGCGCCCGGGGCGCCGCCGGCGCGGACTATATCCACTACTATCGCAAAGTCGGACCGGCAGATGGGTTCGAGGAGCTTGAGCCCCAGGGTCCCTCCGTCGTAGAGTTCTACGTTTTCCGAAAAGACGTATTCCTCTTCGAGTTTCTGGATTAGCCGAACCCCGGTACCTTCGTCGCCCAGCAAGATGTTTCCAACCCCGAGCACCAGTATGTGTTTATCAAACATATAGGGCCTGCGTGAAACCGTCCGGCGACAAAAAAGGGAGAGCGGCCGCACACAGCGTGCGGCCGGACTCCCTATACGTATCCAAAAAATCAGCTTTAGACAACTTCAAATTTATAGACTTCGTTGCTGTCGGTATCGATCACATGCACGCCGCAGGCGATGCAGGGGTCGTAAGAGTGGATGGTGCGAAGGATCTCCACGGGCCTTTTGGGATCGACAACCGGGGTACCCATGAGAGCCTCTTCCAGAGGACCTTTCTTATCGTCCGCGTCGCGCGGGCCGATATTCCAGGTGGACGGCACCACCAACTGGTAATTGGCGATTTTCTTGTCTTTGACGTCGATCCAGTGCCCCAGCGCGCCGCGGGGTACATCGTTCAGACCCGCGCCCATGCCCTCGGCGGGCATCTGGTCCCATGTCCTGTCGTCGCAAATGTTCAGGTCGCCTTTCTTTATGTTTTCCACCAACTGGCCAAGCATCGTCCCCATCGCCTCGCCGATGATCTTGGTCTCAACCGCCCTGGCCGCAACTCTGCCCAAAGTGGAGAAAAGCGCGTCAGCAGGTATGGCAAGTTTCGTCAGCACCGCGTTAACGTTTTCCTTCACCTCGGGAACGCCCTTGCCGTAAGCAACCAGAACGCGTGCAAGCGGCCCTACTTCCATCGGCTCGTTTTTATAGCGCGGCGCCTTCATCCAGCTATACCGGCCGTCTGTATCATACTTGTCGAACTTGGGCTTGGTTTCGCCTTTGGCCGGGTTTAGTCCCTTGGGATCGCCTTCGTACCAGCTATGCTTTATCTGCTCGGTGATCAGGCTGACATCGACCGGCTCGACCTTAGCCAAATTGCGGTTGAAAATCACTCCACGCGGCAACAGGAAGCTGTCTGGTTCCTTGGGTCCCATTGGGAAATCGCCGTAGGCCAGAAAGTTCTTTGTACCGCCGATCTTGCCCCAATCCTTGTAGAAGGAGGCAACCGCAAGGACGTCGGGGATATAGACATTGTTGACGAAATCCATTGTTTCCTTCCACAGGTACTTGAACTCGGCGATCCTGTCAGGGGTGAGGTCGGTGGCGCAAGTTACGCCGCCCACTGTCAAGCTTTGGATATGCGGGTTCTTGCCTCCGAATATGGCCATCAGCCGGGCCGTGCGGGCTTGTTGCCGCAAAGCCATCAGATAGTGGGCAACCGCCATCAGGTTGGCTTCGGGCGGCAGCTTGTATGCCGGGTGACCCCAGTAGCCATTGGCGAAAGGTCCGAGTTGACCGCTTTCGACAAACTTCTTAACACGGTCCTGCACAGCCTTGAAGTCGTTTACCCCGCTGGCGGGGCAGTTGGGGGAGACCTTTGCCGTCAGGTCCGCCGTCTTCTTCGGGTCGGCTTTCAGCGCGCTCACAATGTCCACCCAGTCGAGCGCATGCAGGTGATAGAAATGCACCGGGTGGTCGTGCACGTACTGGGCGCCGTGGAGCAGGTTGCGGATCAACCGCCCGTTATCGGGCACTTTTGCCCCAAGAGCGTCGTCCACCGAGCGGATAGAGGCCAGGCCGTGAATATAGGTGCAAACGCCGCAGGCGCGCTGCGTAAAAAGATATGCGTCCCTGGGGTCCCTGCCCTGGAGCATTATCTCGATTCCGCGGAAAAGAGTCGAACTGCTCCATGCGTTTGTCACCTTCCCATTCTGCACTTCCACTTCTATTTTGAGGTGACCCTCAATCCTGGTGATCGGGTCTATTACCACTCGTGCCATAATGGTTTCTCCTTATTTAAAAAACGAATCATTGCGTTTTCTCGCCGCCAAAATGTCCCAATCGATCAGGATGATTTATAAAAGGGAGTGAATTTATCCCAGAAATTGGGTTCGCTGCACCCGATGCAGGGATGTCCGGCCTGGACGGGCCAGCTCGTCCCGTCGTTCCACTTGACTATGGGGCAGTTGTTGTAGGTTTCGGGGCCTTTGCACCCCATCTGGTAGAGGCAAAAACCTTTTCTGGCTTCGTCCGAGTTGAAGTTGGTCACGAATTCGCCTGCTTCGAAATGAGACCGTCTCGGGCACTGGTCATGAATGAGCTGTCCGTAGGCGAAAAGGGGCCGTCCCTTGTCGTCGAGCGTGGGCAGCTTGCCAAACAGCAGGAAATTTACCACCGTTCCCACAAAGTTTATCGGGTTTGGCGGACAACCCGGGATATTGACGGTCTTGAGCCCGGTAACTTCGCTCACGCTTTTGGCTTCCGTTGGGTTGGGAGCGGCTGCGGCAATTCCGCCGTATGATGCGCAGGTGCCTATACAGATGACAGCCATCGCCTTGGGGCCGATCTCCTTTATTGTCTCCAGCATAGTTTTGCCGGCTGTTGTTCCGAAATTGCCGTTATCGCCGGTCGGAACCGCACCGTCCACGACCAGGATGAATTTCCCGGTATTTTTGGCAACCGAGTCACGCAGTGATTTTTCCGCCGCTTCGCCGGAAGGGGCCATAATCGTTTCATGATAGTCGAGCGAGATAATGTCGAGCACTAACTCGTCGATCCATGGATACATCGTTCGCAGAGTGCTTTCAGCGCAACCCGTGCATTCGGCCAGTGCCAACCAGATAACGGGCGGGCGGGGAGCGCTCGCCAATGCAGCGGCCACTTTTGATACGTAAGCTGAGGACAGTCCCATCGCTGCGGTAAGGGTGGTGCAGTACTTCATGAAATCTCTTCGCGAGATCCCCTTCCGCTCTAATCGCTCCAACAGACCTTTTCCTTGACTCATTAGCTCCTCCTGCAGGCCATCAACGAAAGAAAGTATTGGGCAAGCGCCAGTTATTGTGTTGACTTTAACAATGCCCGACCGGGCGACCCATGATTCCGGTAAACCTGTGCCACATAATTAGAGTCTTTTAGATTATGTCACTGTGGAATGCAATTATTTTGTTATGCGTTCGTCTGTGCCCGGGGATGGGTAATGTGCCTGGATTATTGAGACATGTGAGTAACTTATCACAAATGTTAAATATTGCATTTCTACCAGCAACTTATATCAACTCGGCTAACATTTATTGACCATCATATATTGTCGGATTTGGTTTGGAAAAACCCGCCCCTGCGCCCTGGCGGTAGTCCGAGTTTCTTCGCCCGAACTGTTCGATAGCCCGGATGAGGTCCGCCTGCGTGATTTTTTTTCTGTCCTGAAGAAGAGCGTTCAAGACGGCTTCGCGGACAACAATGCGGAGGTCTGAGCCGGTATATCCGCCGGTGAGTCTTGCAAGCTCGACGAGGTCGAGCGTGGCATCGACCTTTTCCAGGATCTTTTCGAAAATCCTGCGCCTCATCTCTTCGTCCGGGACGACAAAGTTCATCACATTGTCAAATCGTCTCCAGGCGGCATGATCCAGCAATTGCGGATAGTTGGTCGCAGCGATCAGCAGTACCCCGTCCTCGACAAGGCTAATATCGTCCACCGCCTTCAAAAGGGTGTTGACCGCCCGTTTTATGGCCCCGTGATCGTCTGCGGCCCTCGATTTGGCCACGAAATCGAATTCATCGATGAAAAGAATACAGGGGTTGAGTTTCTTGGCGAGCATAAAGACGTTATCTATATTTTTGGAAGTTTCTCCGAGATAGGCGCTGACGATCATGGAGAGCTTCACCTCGAGCAGCGGCAGCGCGAACCACCGGGAAAGCGCCCTGGCAGAGGAAGTTTTCCCTGTCCCGGGCGGTCCGACAAAAAGAATTTTGCCGATTTCAAAAAGGCCGATGCCCTTGAGGTAATCCCTGTGATCGAGGGCCTTACCGGCTTTTGCGATCTCATCCAACTGCTCTTTGCTCAGCACGAGATCGTCCAGGCTGTTTCTTACGTCTTCGGGAAGCTTTATGGTCACCAGCTTTAGTAACTCTTCGGATTCCTCCCCGTAGAGCTTCTCCACTCTGGCATGCAGCTTGCCGGCGCGGGTGAGAATCGACTGATTTACGACCCTTGCCTGTGGGTAACTCACATCGGGGTCGAATTTCTGGTAGTAATGGGCGAGCACGGGGTTTTCGCGTATCGCTTCGGAGACGTCCTGAGAGGCGAACCACGTTGCCGCGGCATCGAACTCGGTCAGCCGAATCAGGCAGCCGGCGCCGTCGATTTCCATGAAAGGCAGATCAGCTAATATGGGTTTAACATTGTTTGCGCCGCATATCTTTTCGGCATCCGCCCTGCTCACCAAAATGGGCCTGCGCACGGCTTCAATCTGCGAGTCGAAATAGTTGCTCCTGATATCAGGCGGCAGATCGGCTTCCATGAGTTTGTGGACACGGTTGTAAATCTCTGCGGTGAGGAGCAGTTCAACGAGTTTAACGGCGTCAGCTTTTTGAGTCTGCATTTTCCAAATCTCCGAAAAAGGTCAAAAAAACTCTATCTCCAATGAGCATTAGTGTCAATATCGGGCAGATAGAAG
Source organism: Syntrophobacteraceae bacterium (assembly GCA_049509275.1). Lineage (GTDB taxonomy): Bacteria > Desulfobacterota > Syntrophobacteria > Syntrophobacterales > Syntrophobacteraceae > SbD1. Next base: position 4,940 of record JBELAB010000020.1, read on the forward strand.
CACGGATGAGAGTTTTTGCTTTCCCTTTTATAAAAGCAGGATTAAATACCCGTTGAAATCAGCAGGCCGGCGCCGGGATGTTTTGTTTACGGGCTCAAATCTTTTAATTGACGCACGAAGTTTTACCAAAGAGAAGTTTTTCCCATGTTCAAAAAAACTCTCAAATATTTATGGCCTTACAGGTTTCCGTTTCTGATTGCGCTTGCTCAGGTTTTTATCATAAGCGGCTGTGAACTGCTCAAGCCTTGGCCGCTAAAGGTCATAATTGACAACGTCCTGAGCGGCAAACCCGCTCCGTGGGGATTGGAAAACACCGTTAGCCCCGCAAGTCTTCTGATTTTGGCGGTGATCGGTCTGGTCATCATCTATATAGTTCTGGGCGGCATCACGCTCTTGAACAACTACACAACCATCAAGATAGGCCAGAAGATGGTAAATGACATGCGCGGGGACCTCTATGCCCACCTTCAGCGGCTTTCGCTTGCCTTCCACAACCGCCGCAAAGTTGGAGATCTGCTGTACCGGGTTACAGCAGACACATATGCCATCCAGAGCCTCACAATGAACGGGGTCTTCCCGATCGTCAGCTCCCTGGTTCTGCTGGCCGGTATGTTCTTCGTGATGATGAAGATCGACTGGCAGCTTACGGTTCTTTCTCTGGCAGTTTGCCCCGTGCTGTTGTTATCCATCACTGTGATGAGCCGCCGGATAACAACGGCCGCCATGTTTGCACGCCAGCAGGAAAGCGAGGTCTATTCCGTTGTGCAGCGGGCCATGTCGGCCATACGGATCATCCAGGCTTTTACCAAGGAAGAGGAAGAGCACCGCAAGTTCATGAGCGCGAGCAACCTGAGCCTCGGAGCAAGCCTGAGGTTATACACCCTTCAGACATTTTATTCGGGCATTGTCAATGTGGTGATGGCCATAGGGACCGCGCTTGTCGTCTTTGTGGGCGCCAGACATGTCATGAGCGGGCAGATCACCGTGGGGGAGATAATAATCTTCACAGCCTACCTGGCCTCGCTATATGGCCCGATGAACACAATCTGCCAGACCTGGGGGCTGATTCAGGGCGCCAAAGTCGGTGTGGAGCGTGTTTTCGAGATACTCGAAGTCGAAAAAGACCTCAAGGAAGGGACCCGAGCGTTTCCAAAATCGGGAACCAAGGGAGAAGTGGTCTGGGAAAACGTCTCCTTCCATTACGCATCTGAGCAGCCGGTGCTGAAAAATATCAATCTGAGAGTCAAGCCCGGGGAGAAGATCGCCTTTGTGGGTCCGACGGGGGTCGGAAAATCGACATTGGTGAGCCTGATTCCACGTTTCTATGATCCGCGCTCAGGAAGGGTCCTGGTAGACGGTATCGACCTGCGCGACTACCAGTTGAAGTCGCTTCGGCGCCAGGTTTCCATGGTGCTTCAGCCTCCCCTGGTCTTTCCGGTTTCGGTGCGGGAGAACATAGCCTACGGCAGGCCTGAAGCCGGGATTGAAGAGGTCGTCTCCGCCGCCAAACTTGCCCGGATACACGAATCGATAGAGAGGCTCCCGGATAAATATGAGACCATAGTGGGCGAGCAGGGCGCAACACTTTCAGAGGGAGAGCGGCAGCGCATTACGATTGCTCGAGCTATTTTGCGAAACTCGCCGATTCTGATTCTCGATGAGCCGACTTCTTCGGTTGACGCCGAGACGGAATTTCTTATCATGGAGGGGCTTGAACAGCTAACTTCGTGCCGCACAACCTTCATCATTGCCCACAGGCTATCGACAGTCCGCAAGGCAGACAGGATCATCGTGCTTGGCAAAGGCGAGATTATCGAGGAGGGTCCTTTCAACGGGCTCATCAGGGCTCAAGGCCCTTTCGCCGCGCTTTACCAGTCTCAATTCGGCCTGGACGAGCAGGGAAGGGCAATCGAATAGACGATCTCAGTGCAGGGACCGGCTTTTGAGGGTACCGTTTTTGCGTGGATATGTGATTTCATTTTTGTTATTAGTTGTCAGGGCATTGCAAAAAACCAATTAATTAAGATCGGTGACGCCAAAACGGCCTGTCCACACCTTCCGAAGCCGGATTCGGTGCGCCCCGGCTGCTGTTTGCAGCGGCGCAGTCCAGCCAGAGGTGTTTTTGTGAAGCGTACGAGCGCATTATATGTCATTTTTGCAATTATCTTCTGCGGGCCGGTTATGTGTGCAGCGGTGCAAATCACCGCCGAGCAGTACTTGCATGATATGTCGGTTTTTTCTCCGGTGGTTGAAAACTCGATCAAGGACCTGATTCAACAGAAACAACATCGGATCCCGGCGGCTGCCTCCCAATTTGATCCGTTCTCTTATATTCCTCATGGCCAACTTTCAGTCCCTCCCGGCACCCGAGTGATGATTTTCTCACCCCATCCGGACGATGAATCGATCTCGGCCTCGGGACTGATGCAACGAGTGCTCGAAAATGAGGGTAAAGTCCAGGTAGTCTTTGTCACAAACGGGGACGGCTACACTTCCGCCGTTCGCCTCGTGGTGCACAATGCGCGCATCTCCGGCAGAGATTTCATCGAATACGGGAAAAAAAGGCAGGAAGAAGCGGTCCACGCTATATGCGAACTCGGTCTCCAGCCTGAGGACGCCGTTTTTCTGGGTTTCCCCGATGACGGCATAGAGGGCCTGTGGGAATCCTACTGGTCTAACCTCAAACCGTTTATATCTCCTCACACCCTGTTCGACCGGCCTCACAGAAAAGGTATGAACCGATGGGTGAAATACTCGGGCGTGAGTCTCAGGGATGAGATCGAGCGTGTGATCAAGGAATTCTCGCCCGACTGGGTCGTGCTTCCGGACCCGCGCGACTATCATCCGGACCATGCAACGGCCGGGGTCTTCGTCCTGGACGCGCTGCAAACCATTTACTCCGATGAAGATACCGTTCCGGCCAGAGTGCTGACCTATGTGGTTCATTACCCGGGTTACCCACTCGGCAGTGACTGGTTCAAGCGAATTTCCAGCACAGGGATCGGCGGGCGCGGCAAGGTTTCGTGGGACACTCTGGCCTCTACGAAGTGGATGACGTTGCCTCTTAGTCCGGAGGAGGTTGAAGGCAAGCGGCGAGCTTTAATTTCGCATGCCGGTCAGGCCCAGATGCTGCAATGGTTTTTTCGGAACTTTCTGCTGCCTTCAGAACTGTACGGAAGCCTTGATTTAACGCAGGTGATTACAGTCCCCCTGGAGTACGCCGCCTATTACAAACACCTCTCCGAGGCCGATGAACCTGTTCCGAAAGTCGTGGACGATCAATAAACTCATCGAATACCGGCCAACGTTCATGCATCCGCCGAGGCCGCCAAATCGGGGATATGCAGTATCCCCCCGGAAAATCAATCATTGCCGGTTAATATTTAAGAGGTTTATTTTGCGTCCATGATTCGACATATGATTGTGCTGCTGGTTGTGATATCGCTCTGCCAGTCGGTTTTCGCCCAGGACCCCGAAATGCTGACCCCCCCGGCCCCCACCTCAGCAAAGGGGGACTTCAAGGGCAAAAAATGGAGCACGGCTGATATAGACGGCGTCCAGTGGCTGATCGATCCGGATGGGAAACCTTTCTATTCAAAAGGTGTCAATATCGTTGCTCCCGGCAAGGAGAGCGAAAAGAGCAGATCCGGGCAGGCGTACTACTGGTCGAATTTCTACGCTTCCGTCGGGCAATGGCGCGAACAGGCCTCAAGCCGGCTAAAAGATTGGGGATTCAATACTCTGGGGGGATGGTCCGACGACTCGCCCGATCTGGGGTTCCCGCTCATGGTGGATTTGGAACTCGGCCGGCATTCACGCTTCCACTGGTTCGATCCCTTCGATCCGCAAATGGAGCAAAAAACCCTGGAAAAGGCCAGAGAGCTTACGGCCGCCTACAGGGACCTGCCTCAACTAATTGGATATTTCAGCGATAATGAGGTCGGCTGGTGGAATTCATCTCTTTTCATCTGGTTTCTGAAAGCGCCATGGGAAAACCACACCAAACGTTTCCTGTGGGAAATGATCTACGATAACTATAAGGGGAGCTGGGAGGCTCTCCTCGCCGATTGGTCGCCTCAGGGAGACGCCAGGGAATTTGAGGATTTGAAGAAGGCGGGAGCGAGTCTAAAGCTTAGGCCGGGTGGAAACGGCATTCGGTTGGTGGACCGATTCATGAGCGCCTGCGCGAAGCGTTATTACGAACTGATGTACAAAGCCATTCATACGGCACACCCCGGTGCGCTGGTGCTTGGCGACAGGCTTCCGCTTTATTACCACCAGGACGTGATCCTTGCGATGGGCGACAATGTGGACGTGATTTCGACCAACTACAACGTTGATGTCGCCGACGGCTGGGTTGCTCCGTACTTCTTCGAGGGGTTAGGCAAACTCAGCCGCAAACCTGTGCTGGTAAGCGAGTTCTTTTTCGCAGCGGCCGAAAACGGGAGCGGCAACCGCAACGAGACGGCCGGAAATGTCCATGCAAAACCCGGCCATCTCATGACGGTCCATACTCAAGCTGAGAGAACATGGGGAGCAGGGGTCGCCCTGCTCAGCTTCGCCAGGTTCCCAAACGTGGTCGGCGCGCACTGGTTTCAGTACTGCGACGAGCCGCCCGGGGGACGCGAAGACGGTGAAGACTACAATATGGGCCTTGTCGACATATCGAACAGGCCATACCACGCGCTGACGCTGAATTTCAAGAACCTAAATCCTGTACTGGAGTCAGTACACGCAATGAGCGCCGGGCAGTCGAAAAAAGGGACCGCCGACGACGCACAGAGGGGGAAGGGTCCGCAAAACAGCTCTGAAGTTCAGCCGGTCAGGATAGTCCGGGCGGATTACCGAATTGACGTTTCCGACCAGTCACTAATCGAGTGGGAAAAGGGCAAAACGCTGCTTTGCGGCTTTACCACGCCGGCCCCTTATGTGCCCTTTGGAGAAGTGCACCTTACATGGAGACCGGAGGGTTTTTACCTTTTCAGCCTTTCGGACACCTATGTTGACCCGAATTTCCTGGATTACAAGGATAGCTTTCCCCGGTCCGAGGCGTTCCAGCTTCATTTTACAGTCGAGGCGGATGGCAAACGGGACCATCTGGCCGTCTATCTCATTGCCGCAAACAATTCTTCCTATCCTGACGGGTTTGAGATAAAGCCCGAGCTTTTTCGGCTGGAAAAGGGCCTTCCCGATCAAAAACTGCCCTTGGAGGGGCACGTGCAGAGGATAGAAAAATCTTTACCTCACGTGGCCGTCGAAGCATTTTTCCCCGCAAAATGGTTCGGAGTCAATGAGCTGAAGCCGGGGATGCGCCTCAGGGCGAACATCGCGCTTGTGAGCTATTTTCGTGAGTTTGCTATGGTCTGGGCTGGAAACCCTGAAATAAAGCAGATATCGGACCCGCAGGTTTTCAGGGAAATCGTGCTGGAGTAATCCTTCGTAACCCACGCCGGCCCACCCTGTGTCCTCGACAGCCCGCCCAACGCGATTGACTTCCGTCTAAAGGCGGTAAGAAAAATGACCAGTTTAGACCCTGCGTAGCGGGCGACTTCAGCGCTTCGCGAAGTGCATCGTTGAGGGGTGCCCGCAATCGATATGGCATTTTCTTGCCCAGTGTTGTTCATAAGTCTATCTTACGAGGGAGAAAGAACAAATGATTGTCAGCACCAGTGGGAAAAAGCCGTATGCCACGATCTTTACTGATGGGAAGAGTGAGGCGGCATGCGACACGACCCTCGATAAAGGAGGGGGGGGCTCGGGGTTCCGTCCTCACGATCTGCTTGAGGCGGCTTTCGCCTGTTGTCTCAATATAAATCTGCGAATGCTGGCCGATAAACACAAAATACCTCTGCGTGAGGCAAAGGTGAGCGTATTGCTCAACAGGGATGATCCTGAGCAGACTATTTTCGAGTATGCAGTTGAGCTGCGGGGGGATTTAACTGCGCAACAGAGCCAAGAGCTAATTGAACTGGCAGCGTCATGTCCGGTCAGCAGAACGATCTCAAAGAAAATATCTTTTTGCCGCTCCTCGCCTGCGCCGGCTTTGTAGAGGTATTGGAAAGAAATTTCGGCCGATGCCTGACAGAGCCCGCCAATCGGAACATCTCTTGAACATTGCCCTCACATGCGTTAGAAGATAACCTTGTCTTCAATATCAAATGAGTTTCCATCCGGAAACACCCGATGAGACAGGCGTGAAAAATGTTCGATAATCTTTCGGATAAATTTCAAAAGATATTCAAAAACCTGCGGGGCCAGGGAAAGCTAACCGAGGCCAATATAAGGGACGCGCTTCGCGAGGTTAGGATGGCGATGCTCGAGGCGGACGTTCATTATAAGGTGGCCAGGGATTTCGTCGCCGGGATTGCTCAAAGGGCTGTCGGGCAGGAGGTGATGCAGAGCCTTACGCCCGGCCAGCAGGTCATAAAGATAGTGAATGAAGAGCTTTCCGCGCTAATGGGCGGCAGCGCTGAGCCCCTCAAGCTCTCCGGACGGCCGCCGGTTCCCGTGATGCTCGTAGGCTTGCAGGGTTCGGGCAAGACGACAACCGCGGCAAAGCTCGCCCGGAAGCTCTCCAAAGAGGGCAGAAGGCCCTGCCTTGTTCCGGCGGACGTCTACAGGCCCGCTGCGATAGAGCAGTTGATTACGCTTGCCGGCCAGTTGAAGCTTCCGGTCTATCCTTCGACGTCCCGGCAGACCCCGGAGCAAATTGCAAAAGAAGCTTTAAATTACGCCCTCCAGGAGAACTGTGACACTGTTCTGGTGGATACGGCGGGGCGGCTGCATATAGACGCCGAACTAATGGAGGAACTCTCGCGGCTCAAAGGCATCCTCGAGCCATCGGAGATTCTGCTGGTTGCCGACGCAATGACGGGCCAGGACGCAGTACAGATTGCCGGCTCGTTCAATGAAAAGCTCGGCCTTACAGGAGTCATTCTCACAAAGCTGGACGGCGACGCGCGAGGTGGGGCCGCCCTTTCCATCCGATCTGTTACCAACTGTCCGATAAAGTTGATCGGTGTTGGTGAAAAGCTCGATGCTCTGGAGGTTTTTCACCCTGACAGGATGAGCTCAAGAATCCTCGGCATGGGCGATGTTCTATCGATGATCGAAAAGGCCCAGGAGGCTTTTGACGCTGAAGAGGCCCAGGAGATCGCGCGCAAATTCAGGCAGGACACATTTACCCTCGATGATTTCCTCTCCCAACTCCAGCAGGTTAAAAAACTGGGTTCCTTCGAACAGATACTCGGCATGCTTCCCGGTATGGGGATGCTAAAGGAGCTGAAGAAGGTCCAGGTTGATCAGAAGGAGTTTGTGCGCATGGAGGCCATCATCAGGTCAATGACCAGGGAGGAGCGCAGGAGCGTAGATTTACTGAACGCGAGCCGCAGGCGAAGGATTGCCGATGGTAGCGGGACGAGCGTTCAAGAAGTAAACCGGCTTTTGAAAAGCTATGAGGATTCGCGCCGGATGATGCGCCAGATGATGGGCGCCGTTGGTGGGGGCAAGAAAAAGAAGGTAAAGTTAAGGCGAAAAGGGTCATTTTTCCCTTTCTAATCTATGCATTATGGGCTATGTTTATAATTTTACCATGTAAAATTTGAAGCAGATTTGCGTCTTGGCTCTGCGCCGATTAAAAAGAACAATTTCACTGGGCAAAAGCGCCCTCATAGGCGCTGGCTGCCCCCCGCCCGGGGCGGTTGATCAAACACAGGAGGTCTAGAGTTAATGCCGGTTAAAATTCGTTTGGCACGTGGAGGAAGAAAAAAAAGACCGTTTTACAAAATTGTTGTCGCCTCCTCTGAGGCGCCGCGCGACGGCAGGTTCATAGAGAGAATCGGGACCTACGATCCGCTTCCCACGGAAACACAGGTCCAGATCGACAGCGACAGGCTCCGGTATTGGCTGGGGCAGGGTGCGCAACCTACCGGTACGGTTCGCAATCTCATTCAAAAGCATGCGAAGCTGAGCTAGATTCCCAATTATTGACGTAGCGCATTCATCCGGAGGAAATCATGTTGAAGGAACTGATCGAGTTTATGGCGCGTGCATTGGTTGACAACCCTGAGAAGGTGCGGGTTTCTGAGATACAGGGTGAGCAGACCTCTGTTATCGAACTTCGGGTGTCAAAGGAAGACCTCGGGAAAGTAATTGGCAAGCAGGGGCGAACTGCCCGCGCCATGAGAACGATCCTGAGTGCTGCGTCGACAAAAATTCGCAAGCGGGCCGTTTTAGAGATAATCGAATAACACCGATGGACAAGAGCTCTCTGGTTGCCGTTGGGAAGGTAGTGAGAACTCATGGGGTCCGGGGGGCGCTTAAGGTTCTTGCCTACGGCGAGACTCTCGTGGAAATGGAAGCCGGAGACAAGCTGCTTACAATCGAAGGCGGAGGGCAACGGCAATTGACCCTTGCAAGCCTTAATTCGCAAAAACGGCTCTTAATCGTTCAGTTCGAAGAAATTGACGGCATGGACCAGGCCCAGGCGATAACGGGCAAGGACCTCTTTGTTGATAAGGACCGGCTGCCCGGGTTGCCTTCGGGCGAATACTATCATTTCCAGCTAATTGGGCTTTCAGTGGAGACAAAAGAGGGGAAGCCGCTGGGGACGTTGAGCGCGGTTTTCGAAACCGGAGGCCATGACGTCTACGTGGTGGAACAGGGTGGCAAGGAATTGCTGATCCCTGCAATCGAGCAGGTCATCGTTGAAGTGGACCTGCTGAATGGAAGGCTCGTAGTAGATTTGCCGGAAGGCCTCCAATAAATGATCTTTGAAATCCTGAGCATTTTCCCAGCCATGTTTTCTTCGCCCCTGGAAGAAAGCATAGTGGGAAAAGCCCGCGACCGCGGACTGATTGAGGTCCGGGTGCATAACATACGTAATTTTGCCGCAAACAGGCATCAGATGACGGATGACCGGCCCTTTGGAGGCGGAGAAGGCATGGTCATGAAACCCGAACCGATAGTAAACGCCCTTCGAGCTATAAAGGATTGCGGCCCTCATGCCAGGAGCGTTTTGCTGACCCCTCAGGGGCGGCTGTTCACCCAGGACATTGCTCGAGAACTGAGCCGGCTTTCGCGGCTCATTCTCATTTGCGGCAGGTATGAGGGGATTGACGAGCGTGTGGCCGAATATTTCACGGACGATCAGATATCCATCGGCGACTATGTTTTGACGGGCGGGGAGCTTGCGGCCATGGTCGTGGTGGACGCTGTCGCCCGGCTGCTCCCCGGAGTGCTCGGCAATGTGGGTTCGGCTTTCGCCGATTCGTTCAGCGAACCGGTTTTGGAGCATCCCCAGTATACACGCCCTCGGGATTTCGAGGGCATGAGCGTTCCGGCAGTCCTGCTCTGCGGCAGTCATGAAAACATTCGCCGCTGGCGGCGGGGGCAGGCCCTTTTGAGGACCAGGATGCGCCGCCCTGAGCTTTTTGCCCGCCTGAGTCTCACTGCTGAGGATATTGCCCTGCTCGAATCGGCCCGGCGGGAGCTTGAAGAAAAACAATAGGCGGCGAGCCGCCGCAGGCGTGCTGCCCGCTTGCAAAATCGCCGCGGACAAAGAACGGCGAGCCGCCGCAGGCGTGCTGCCCGCTTGCAAAATCGCCGCGGACAAAGAACGGCGAGCCGCCGC
>JBELAB010000200.1:0-6015 GCA_049509275.1 Syntrophobacteraceae bacterium
ATTGGGCCTTCTCATAGTGGCGTTTTCCGTTTCCAAGATGCTGAAGAGCAGGGCGGGAAAAGAGGAACAAGACCGGAGGAAAGAACCCTGATCCGATGTCCACCCGGGCGCCTGTGGAAGCCGAAACAGGGTGTCGTCCATTGTCACTCAAAGGTAGTCAACAGCCCGCAAAGACAGGCAAAAAGACAACCCCCTTGACGCAGCGGGCTAAATCATCTAACCTCTTTTGTTCCTTGCCCGGCGAGAGCCAAACATTTGGCAAATGACAGTGGGCATTGAATAGGAAAGCACTCCACGTTTCGCGAGGCGGTGTAGACAAGGGGCGGGGCGCAAGACCGGGAAAAACTTCACCGGACGGACACCGGTTATTTTTGGAAGGTCTTCGGGTAATGGAAGATTTGAGCATCGTGGTTCGGGAGCGGCTGGAGAAAGCTGCTGAATTGGAACGGCGGAATATAGCGCTCTATCCCAACGCCTATCGCGTTCCCGACAAGATAAAAGACCTGTTGGCCGCCGGCGGGAAGACGGCTGAAGAGCTGGAATCGGATCAAACGGCCTATACGATTGCAGGCAGGGTCCTTTCGATCCGCTCGTTTGGCAAATCGACTTTCATGCATATCGCAGACGCAGACGCAAAAATTCAGATATACTTTCAGCAGAACCAGATCGGAAAAGAGAGCTACTCGCTGGCCAAAAAGCTGGACATCGGGGACATAATCCGTGTTTGCGGGCCGCTTTTCAGGACGAAAACGGATGAATTAACGCTTCTCGTAAAAGAGTTCGTGCTGCTTGCAAAGAACCTGCGGCCGCTCCCCGAAAAATATCATGGCCTCAAAGACATCGAGCTTCGATACCGGCAGCGATACGTGGATCTGATCGTAAACGAGGAGGTGCGGGGGACTTTCCGCAAAAGGGCGCAGATAATCTCCGTGATCAGGCGGTTTTTTACGGGGCGGGGGTTCCTTGAAGTCGAAACCCCCATGATGCAGGCCATTGCGGGAGGGGCGACAGCAAAGCCCTTCAAAACACGTCACAATGCGCTGAACATGGATCTCTACCTTCGGATAGCGCCCGAACTCTACCTCAAAAGGCTCCTGGTCGGCGGGTTCGAGCGGGTTTTCGAGCTGAACCGCAATTTCCGCAATGAAGGGGTTTCAACTCAGCACAATCCGGAATTCACCATGCTCGAGTTCTACCAGGCCTACGCAACTTATGAAGACCTGATGGGACTGAGCGAAGAGCTTTTCCGCGAAATCGCCCTGGAGGTAAACGGGGGCGCAATGTGCCTCGAATACCAGGGCAGCGTTATCGACCTCGCGGCGCCCTGGGCGCGCTACAGCTTCCTTGAATCGCTCACCGGTATCGGAAACGTGCCTCAGGGGGTGGTGAGCAGCTTCGATGAAGCTGTGGTTTATGCAAAATCTTTGGGCATCGGGATTGAACGTTTTGAAGGCCATGGGAAGCTGCTCACCAAGATCTTCGATCTGGTGGTCGAGCCAAGGCTGATTCAGCCGACCTTTATCTACCGCTATCCGCTCGAGGTATCGCCTCTTTCGAGAAAAACGGAGGCGGACCCGGAATTCGTCGACCGATTCGAACTGTTTATTGCGGCTCGCGAGATGGCCAATGCGTTCTCGGAACTCAACGATCCCAGGGAGCAGCGCGAGAGGTTCGATCGTCAGTTGGATGCATTTCAGGCCGGCGACGAGGAAGCCCACCAGATGGATGATGACTATATCAGGGCGCTCGAATATGGGATGCCTCCGGCAGCCGGGGAGGGGATCGGCATAGACAGGTTGGTCATGCTCTTTACAGATTCGCCTTCTATCAGGGATGTTATTCTTTTTCCTCACATGAGACCGGAAAAGAAGAGCCAATAAGAGAGATCATGGGCTTTGAATTTTTCATAAGCATACGGTACCTGCTGGCCAAGCGAAGGCAGACGTTCGTGTCCCTGATCACTTTCATTTCGATTGCCGGGGTGGGGGTGGGGGTAACGGCCCTCATCGTAGTTTTGGCGGTAATGAACGGGTTTCATGAAGACCTTCGCGGCCGCATCCTGGGCATCACCTCTCATGTCAATATCACCAGCTATGCCGGCCCGATTGCGAATTACAGGGAACTGAGGGACGAAATCGACAAAGAAAAGGGTGTTGTGGAGTCAACACCGTTCATATACGCGCCGGTCATGATGACTTCGGGCAGAAGCGCAGGGGCGGTTCTGCGCGGAATCGACCCGCTTTCCGCATCCAAGGTTATAAAACTCCAGGAAAACCTCATCCGGGGAAACCTTGCCGATCTGGTCAAGTCTTCACACGAGACCTCGGGGCACTCTTATCCCGGCATAATCCTGGGCGTTGAGTTGGCCAATAATCTCGGAATCAGGGTTGGGGAATATTTGACGGTTATCTCGCCGGCAGGCCGGTTGACTCCAATGGGGCAGACGCCGAAAAACGGGCTTTTCGAGGTGGTCGGAATAATACAGTCCGGGATGTACGAGTACGATAATACGCTTGCCTATGTGGATCTGCCCGTCGCCCAGCAGTTCCTGGGTATCGGCGACTCTGTCAGCGGCATTGAAGTCAGGGTCCATGACATCTACAAGGCGGGCGAAATTGCTGAAGCGTTGAAAAAGCGCCTTGGGTCTCCTTTTTATGTTAGCGACTGGATCAAGATGAACAGTAACTTCTTTTCGGCGCTCAAGCTGGAAAAGGTGGTAATGTTTGTAATTCTCACATTGATAATTCTGGTGGCGGCCTTCAACATCGTTAGTTCCCTGACGATGCTGGTCATGGAAAAGGGCCGCGACATCGCGATTCTCAAGGCCATGGGGGCCACCACGGCCAGTATAAGGAAAATTTTCGTCCTGGAGGGGTTCCTCATAGGCATTTGCGGGACGGGTCTGGGCATTCTGGGCGGCTACACTTTGTGCGATCTGCTCAAGAGGTACAAATTCATCGAGCTGCCCAGGGACGTTTATCATATTTCCAACCTCCCGGTTAAAATGGAAGCTCTTGATTTGGCGGCTATTGCGCTTGCGGCAATCTGCATAAGCCTGGTAGCGACTCTTTACCCGTCGCGCAAGGCTGCCGGGCTCGATCCGGCGGAAGCCTTAAGATATGGATGATGTCAGGCGGAGCATAGAAGTCCACACTTTGGGACTTTCGATGATATTCGGAAACGGAATCAACTCCATCGAGCTTTTCAAAGATCTCGATCTTGTGATCCGAAGGGGGGAGAGGATCGCGATCGTGGGGAGTTCGGGCGCCGGGAAATCCACCCTGCTCAATATACTTGGCACCTTGGAAAAACCGACCGGAGGAAAGGTCCTCTACGGTGGCGAGGATGTATTTCTAAGGGGCGAGCGGGAGTTGGCCAATTTCCGCAACCGCAACATCGGGTTTGTGTTTCAGTTTCATTACCTGCTGCCGGAGTTCAACGCGCTTGAGAATGTGATGATGCCGGGTTTGATCGCCGGTCTTCCGAGGCCGGAGGCCAAGTCCAGGGCCGAAGAGCTGCTCGACACGCTCGGTTTGTCCGCCAGGCTCAAGCACCGAGTGGGAGAGTTGTCCGGGGGAGAGCAGCAAAGAGTTGCAGTGGCCAGGGCGCTTTCGCTTAGCCCGAAATTATTTCTGGCCGATGAACCGAGCGGAAATCTCGACAGCCGTACAGGGCGCACTCTTCATGAACTTTTGGTTTCGCTCAACGAAACGCTCGGTTTGACCATGGTAATCGTTACGCACAACCAGGAGCTTGCGTCCATGATGCACCGGGTCTTACGCCTTAAGGACGCTCATCTGGAAGAGGAACGGGATCGATCTGAGGTATGCTCGACTGCTTCAATATGATTTTCATGAGGTCTGAAGCGGGGTTGGGAATCTAGAAAGAATTTTGTTGGGCTTGTTGTGGAGAAGGTGATATTAGAGGGAGCACGAGACGGGCGGTTGCCTTAAACTCAAAATGGATTCAGGGCTGCGCGGCTTCGGGTTTGGGTTTGACGGGAACCTGCATTAGCGGAGGGGGTGTAGGTCATGGCGGGCAGGAAAAAAGCGGGGGGAGTTGCATGGTTTTTTGTTTTCTTTATTCTGGCCCTTCATCCAGCGTGGTCTGATGACCAACAGCCCAAAGTCGCCGTTTTGCCTTTCGTGATGCATGGCCAGCAAGATGTCGCCAAAACACAGAAATCCATCGATGAGGTTTTCACCCGGCTCGGTGCTCGGGAAGGCATGAAACTGAGCGATCCCCAGGAGGTTCAAAAAGCAGCGGGCGGTCCTGTCAATTCCGAAGAACAGGCGCGGTCCATCGGTAGCAGGCTGGGGGTTGCTTATGCGGTATTTGGCAGCTTCAACCAGATTGGCAATACCATCAGTATCGACGCCACGATGGTGGATGTGTCCGGCGGCAAGAAGCCGGTCGTCCTTTTAGCCGAAGAAAAAGGGGCCGAAAACCTGGCTTTGGCCGTTGGGAAAATTGTGCAGCAGATGAGCGTCCGTGTACTTTTGAAGGCATTGATCGCGGATGTGAAAATCAGAGGGAATGACCGTATCGAGGCTGAAGCGATAAAACGCGAGGTCAAGAGCAAGAAAGGTGATTTACTCAAGCCTGAACAGGTGAGTGAAGATATTAGGGCTGTTTACAAAATGGGCTTTTTCGAAAAAGTGGACGGTGAAGTCAGCGATTCCCCTGCCGGAAAGATCCTGACGTTTGTCGTACAGGAAAACCCGATTGTCCAGGAAGTCAAAGTGAGTGGCCAAAAGAAGGTGAAGGAAAAGGACCTGCTGGCTGCGATTGTCACAAAACCGTATGCAATTCTGCAGCGTAGCGTGGTCAGCGACGATGTTCAGAAGATACTCAAGCTCTATCAGCAAAAAGGCTATTACAACGCTGAAGTTACATCTACAATCGATTTTCCCAAAGACCCTCACAAGGCAGTGGTCAGTTTCAACATTCAGGAAAAAAATAAAGTTTATATAAAATCGATAGATTTTGTAGGCAACAAGAATATTGCAGCACGCAAACTGCGAGGCGTGATGCAAACAAAAGTCAAGAGCATCCTTTCGGTGATAACTGACAGGGGGGTTCTCCAAAAGGACATTCTTGAAACAGATCTTGAGCGGATAACTGCATATTACCATGACGAAGGGTATATGGATGCGAAGATTAGTTCGCCTGTTACCAATCTCAAAGAGGACGGATTTCACATAAGCATAACGGTTGAGGAAGGTGCCAGATATAAAGTGACCCAAATCAAGATGACTGGAGACCTTCTGGATGGTTACGAAAACAAGATCATGAAAAAACTCACTCTCAAATCCAAGGACTATTTCAGCCGTGAAAAAATCCGCCACGACATGGACCTGATAAAGCTGGCCTACATGAACGAGGGATACGCGCGGGCTGATGTCGACCCTCGAATCAAACGCGATTCTGAAGCACATGTGTCCGAAATCACTTTTAATATCACTATGAAGGAGAAGGTGCGGATTGGTCAGATTTTTGTTACGGGTAATACGAAAACGAGGGACAACGTCATTAGGCGCGAGTTAAGGATGTTTGAAGGCGATATTTTCAACGCGAAGAAAATAGAGGATAGCGTGATCAGGCTCAAGAAGCTGGACTTCTTTGAGGCGGTCGACATTATTCCGGTCGATACGCCACAAAAGGATGTGATGGATCTGAATGTAAAAATAAAAGAAAAGCAGACCGGTAACATAAGCTTTGGCGGCGGCTACTCTTCTGAAGACGGCGCTTTTCTGACAGGCCAGATAGGGCAGAAAAACCTTTCTGGAACAGGCGATTCTATCTCCTTCAAGGCCTACTTGGGGCAACTGGCGTCACGTTACATAATGAGTTATACTAAGCCGTGGCTTTTCGGAACTCCGCTGTCAGGAGGAATTGACATATACGACTGGATGCGGGCATATCAGGATTTTACAAAGGAATCCATCGGCTTCAAGTTGCGTGTCGGATATCCTTTAGGCATGTACAGCACTGTGAACGCGTACTACGGGTGGG
>JBELAB010000201.1:0-6011 GCA_049509275.1 Syntrophobacteraceae bacterium
CGGCGCTGAAATCTCGAGGGTAACCTTGTCGGTTTCGATAACGAACAGGACGTCGTCCTTGCGGACCGATTCTCCGTCCCGCTTGAGCCACTGAGCGAGCAGCGCTTCCTGGACTGATTCGCCAACTTCGGGTATTTTGAGCTCAATCACGGCATCTCCTGGTTTGTGATGGTTCACTCAGATGTTAAGACCCAAACGCCATTTCCAGCAGCATGTCCTGCTCTTGCCTGTACGTGGCCAGGTAGCCGGAAGCAGGGCTTGCCGCCGGAGCTCTTCCGATATAGGCTGGATCACTGCCGGTCAGGCTTTTTAGCCTGAATCGCATGAAATCCCATCCGCCCATGTTTTCAGGCTCCTCCTGGACCCAGTAGAACCCGGCTGCCGAGGAGTATCCGGATAGAGCATCCCTGAGTTGCGCTTCGGGAAAGGGATAGAACTGCTCAACCCGCAGGATGGCCTTGTCCTTCACGCCGGAGGCTTTTCGCTTTTCGATCAGATCGTAATATATTTTCCCGCTGCAAAAGTATATTTTCTGCGCTTTTTCAAAACCGGGGTCTTCAATTACTTCCCTGAAATGGCCTGAAGAGAGTTCCGACAGGGTAGAAACCGCCTCAGGAAGCCTCAGGAGGCTTTTGGGAGTAAAGACGATCAGGGGCTTGCGGAGATTTCTGCGCATCTGCCTGCGGAGCAGGTGAAAATACTGTGCAGGCGTGCTCGGATAACAAACCTGCATGTTATCCTCCGCGCAAAGGTTCAGGAATCTCTCCATGCGGGCGCTCGAGTGCTCGGGTCCCTGTCCCTCCAGACCATGAGGCAAAAAGATCGTCAGGCCGCTGAGCCGATGCCACTTGGACTCGGCGCTCGATATGAACTGATCGAAAACCGGCTGGGCGTTGTTGGCGAAATCGCCGAACTGGGCTTCCCAGATCGTCAAGGTGTTGGGGGCCGCCAGCGAATAGCCGTATTCAAACGCAAGCACCGCTTCCTCTGAGAGCATGCTGTCATAAACCATGAACGGGGCCTGGCCGACAGAAAGATTGTTCAGAGGAACGTAGCGTTCTTCGGTGTTTATGTCGAACAGGACACTATGCCTCTGGCTGAAAGTGCCTCGGCCGCTGTCCTGTCCGCTGAGGCGAACCGGAGTGCTTTCGGTCACAAGCGAGGCGAAGGCAAGTGATTCGGCGTTGGCCCAGTCTATGCCCTGAGCCTGCTCCACTCTGAGGAGCCTTCTTTCAAGTATGCGCGCAAGACGGGGGTGAACGGCAAAGCCTTCGGGGAAGGAATTCAGTTTTCGGGCGAGTTTCAGAAGTTTTTCACTGTTAACGCCTGTTTCAACGGGCTCGTGGGAATATTGGCCGGTTATTCCATGCCAAAGGTCGTAAAATTTGTCTTTGGGCATTTTGCAGAGCTTTTCGTGCGCTTTCGAGTAGGCGAGTTCCATGCACGTGTTTATGCCCTCGACGTACTGGTTGAGTTTCTCCTCGGAGGCGATCCCGGATTCTGTCAAAGAATTGAAATAAATCTTGTAGAGAGGGGGCCGGTCCTTTATCCTGGCGTACATTTGGGGCTGAGTGTAGTAAGGCTCGTCTCCCTCGTTGTGCCCGTACCGCCTGTAGCAAACCAGGTCGATTACCACGTCCTTTGCGAACTGCGTCCGGTAATCCAGCGCGAGTTTCACCACGTGAAGCGCCGCTTCAGGATTTTCGCCGTGTACATGAAAGATCGGCACCATGAGCATCTTGGCTATGTCCGTGGCATACCGGGTGGATCGAGCATGCTCGGGAAGCGTGGTAAACCCGATCTGGTTGTTGATGACCAGGTGAAGCGTCCCCCCGGTAGAATAGCCCTGCAACTGCGACAGGTTGAGGGTTTCGGCCACAACTCCCTGGCCCGCAAAGGCCGCATCCCCATGGATCAGAACGGGAAGCACCTGTTGGCGGCCTTTTTCTCCAAGCTGTTCCTGTCTTGCGTATGCCAATCCTTCGAGCACCGGGTCAACCGCTTCCAGATGGCTCGGGTTGTTTGGGATCAATACTCTCAAATACCGGGCGTCACTCAACTCCAGGTCGACCATGTATCCTCTGTGGTACTTGACGTCCCCCGACCCGAAAAGCGACTCAGGGTCATAATGCTCCTCGAATTCGCAGAAAAGATGTTCATAGAGTTTATTGAGAACGTTCACCTGTATATTCAGGCGCCCCCGGTGCGCCATTCCTATAAGGATTTCTCGGCAGCCTCCGCGCCAGGCATCTTTCAGGAGGGTGTCAATCATCGGGATGATGATCTCGGCCCCCTCGATGGAGAAACGTTTCTGACCGACGTACCGGGTGTGGAGGAAGTGCTCAAAAAGAGTAGCCTGACAGAGCTTATTTAGGATTTCGAGCCTTTCGGCCTCAGTGAACCGGGGTCTGTTTCGCGATGGTTCCATGCGCTCCTGGAGCCAGAGCCGCTCGTCAGGGTCCTGAATGTGCATGTACTCAACGCCGATCGACCGGCAGTAGGTCTCTCGAAGCGCCGATATAATCTGCCTCAGCGGAGTCTCTTGCTGGAACAGCGTGGCAGGGGTGTAGAAAAGCCGGTCAAGGTCCTCTTCCGAGAGACCGAAACCGGAAAGGGCGAGCAGCGTATGCGTGTCGGCACATCTGTCCAGTGGGTCAAGACAGGTCAGAATGTGCCCCAGATCGCGGTAGCGATAGATAAGTTCCTGTACGCTGCGCTGCCTCAATAATTCGTTCTTGTCGCAAAAGCCCGCGCTCACCTGTTCGGGACGGGCCGCAAGCTCAAAACCCTCGAAGAAAATCTGCCACTCGCGGCTCACGCTCTCCGGGTCCGATTTCCATTTTTGATATTCCGAATCTATGAAGTCTGCATGGAGGCTAAGGGAATAATTCATGGGCAGGATAATCCTCGCAATATGGACTTGGCCGGGCAGCAGGGCCGCATGCTTTGATTGCTCGGCTCTGTTCAGCCTAAGAGATAGCTATCATGGAGTTGATGTCAAGAATGAGAGCATTCGGCGCGGGACCTCAAAGCGCCCTGAACCGTCAGCAGACGAATGGGCAAGCGCGATTGGGAGGAATAAAAAAAGATGAATAGAGAAGACTTCGCACCCGACATGAAACAAGAGCCGCCACATGCTCAGGTGGCAGAAAATGGGAACCCCATTCCTGATCTGTTGGATCAGTTGGAAAACCTCTTCAGGTAGTCTGCTGCTTATCATCTTCTATGTAGAAGATTCTGGCGTAAAGTTTTTGCAGTGAACCGGGTACCCGCAGCAAGATGAGCGCGATTCGAATCTCGTGGCGCCCCCGATCCAACGGACCCACCAGTTATGTGAACTCACGCCTCGCAACACGAGTTCGCTATTCCTTGAGATTTTGCACGTTTTCGCCAAACGGCTTCGACGCGCTCTCGTCCTTGTCCGACACTATCAGTTCCGCCGCAATTCCCGCCGCGCCCGTGATTAGTTCGCGGCAAAACTGGGCACGATCCCGAGAAAGCCAGTCTGTCCGCCACTTGGCTGTCAACTCCCTGCACAGGGTGTTACCGTTCTGAGCCTTGAACCGATTCGGAATCTGGTTAAACAATCTGTAGAGGCCTGGCTTACCGGAGAGCTGTTCCCTGGCTTTCGTTATGGCCTCTTTACCTTCACCCTCGGGAAGAGAGGACCTTCCGTGGACTGCGCCGACCGCCATGACCGCACCGGTGAGCGCCCCGCAAGTGTCGCCGTAAAGCCCTATTCCACCGCCGAAGCCCGTTGCAAGTTTTTGTACCTCGGGAGGCAGCCCGGTGTCTATCAGGGATAAAACCGCTTCGGTAACACACTCGGCGCAATTGTACCCCAGAGAAAAATTCTTCATGGCCCGCTGCTTTATTTCTTCGATTTTCTCTTGTCCGGTCATTGTTTGAGTCCTTTCGATGTAAGGCAATTGCAAGCAACAGCGCAGTTTGAGCAACAATTTCGAGCCCGCTGCCAAACCGTTCTAATTATCAAATAGAAGCTTCACATATAGGGACCTAAAAAGCAAGCGGCGTGTCAAGGGGACCCGTCTCAAAGATACGCTCGACACGGCCGGTTCACCTATGCTTTAATCGATTGACATATTTTGAAAAACTTGGTAGTCAAGATCTCTGGAACCATTGCTGTTCTCAAGCAAGCCAGTGGCTGACAGGGGCGCCGGAAGGCGCCTTTTATGTTTTTTTGTTCTACGCTCTTGCAAGGCGGACACAAACATGGGACACGACAGAGACGGACGCGTTATAATGGAAGCCAAAGGCATCCAGGCCGCGCTTGAGCGCCTCTCGGGGGAGATAATAGCCTCGAGCAGGGACCCCGGCAAGCTTGCCCTGGTAGGCATTCATACCGGCGGTGTGTTTCTGGCCAACAGGATTGCGGCGATTATATCAGACAAACTGGGAGTCCCTGTGCCTCTTGGCACACTCGACATCACCCTCTACCGGGACGACTGGACGCGCCTGCACACTCAGCCCGTACTTAAGGGAACAAACCTGCCGTTTCGTGTCGATGACCTGGAAGTTGTCCTTATTGACGACGTGCTCTACACCGGAAGAACGATCCGCGCCGCCTTGGACGCCCTCATCGACCTCGGCCGCCCAAGGCGCGTCCAGGTGGCGGTGCTTGTGGACAGGGACCACAGGGAACTGCCCATCTGCGGCCAGTTTGTGGGGATCGCCCTGGATACCAGGGCCGACGAGCAGGTAAATGTTCTCCTTTACGAAAAGGACGGGGTGGACAGGGTGGTGGTGGAAGGGCCGAAAAGAGGTCCCCGGGAAGCAAGTGTCTGATATCCGATATCCGCCATCGGTTCCAGGGGTGCACGACCGATTTGTGTTTGAAAAACCCCGCCCGGCATGCTAAACATCAAAAGTCGAGCGGGAGTAGCTCAGTTGGCTAGAGCATCAGCCTTCCAAGCTGAGGGTCGCGGGTTCGAAGCCCGTCTCCCGCTCCAGCAAATTCAAGGGGATAGCGCGACGGCTATCCCCTTTGTTGTTAGGTAGGTACCGTATAGGTAACTCGCGGATGAGTTTCGGCTTCCCACGGTCACTCTCCCCCCCGCTTCGCGTCTGGTCCGCCAGGCTGCTCCCGAACGGATAAGCCGTTATTAATGCCGGTAATTCCTCCATACGAAGCGACGCAAGGGTCTTTAAAGCCACGATCTCGGGCCAAGCCATGTGCAATGGCCTGCTCCCCGTGGAGCGGATTAAATCTTTGGGCGCTCCGATTTTCCGCCTCCCCCACTCCCACAAGTCCATGAAACATCTTTTTCCCCCCAAGGTACTATGGGGGTAGCCCGCCCATTTACAATTTCGTAATCGAGCCGCGCAAACGTGTCTATAGCGCGAAGACCATTTTTTAGAAAAATCCCCTATGGGTATAGAATTGGTAACGCGCTGCTTGAAGTGCCCCCATGTCCAGAGCAATCTTTACCCTTTACCTCATCCCAAATTCCACACTTGAAGCCCTTAAAGCCACGATCTCCACTAAACCCATACCAGAGAAAATGGCCTGACCCACGCCGATCCATCATCGCGCCACAATAGAAGTTCCCACAGATCAGACATTTGCCCTGTGCACAAGATAGCCCGCTTGCCATGTTTTTTATTGTTGGTCGTCTCTATTCATGTGTCGAGATTTATTGTATTGAATGGAATGGCGATGTAGACTCGCAGGCGATGGTGAGTTCCCAGGTCGGTTTTTTGCCGGATGCGCCAAATTGCTTGTGAACACAGGCTCAGAGTGAAGAGGAATATGACCGACATCCTCTCAGCGAAGCAACGGTCCGTGGCAATGTCCAAGGTACGCAGCGGGGATACCAAGCCGGAATGGATACTCCGTGCCGGTTTGCACAGACTTGGGTTCAGATACCGGCTCAGAAACAGGCACTTGCCGGGACAACCGGACCTTGTGTTCCCGAAATTCCGTGCGGTTGTTTTCGTTCATGGATGCTATTGGCATCGACATACCGGATGTAAAGATGCGAGTACACCCA
>JBELAB010000202.1:0-6002 GCA_049509275.1 Syntrophobacteraceae bacterium
CGATTTCTGGGGTCAGTGGACGAATTGGTGAAAAGAGGCACTTTGTCTCCAAAACCCACAACTCTGCAAATCCGGCCCGGTTCGATGCCGGCCTGTTCCAGTTCGCGTCTGGCCGATGAGGCCCTCGATGTGGATAGTTCCCAGTTTGAAATCTGTTCGCTCCGTGTCGGTGAAGAGTCGGTATGCCCTTCTACCGCAATTTCGTTAGGAAAATTCTTAAGAACTGACGCAACCGAGTGAAGTATTTGCTTGGCCAGGTCCGTGAGTTGGGCGCTTCCGACGGTAAAAATCGGGTTTTGTTGTGAGTCCACGATCTGAATCCGGATACCCTCATTTGTTACAGCTACAAAAAACTGTTCCTTCCCTGCCTGAACATTTTGGTCAATCCCGGTCATCAGTTTTGTGGCCAGCTCGTCATTGGTAATACCGCTTTGGTGTTCGCCCGTGTCGATTACGCCTTTGCTTCCGAAATTCGGCCCGGCCAGCCTCTCCCCGCTTTCCTGCATGAATGATTTTCCACTTTTTTCCATCAGGCTGTAATACCTGAAATACATCGCCAAAATATCTCTTTTCTCCTGAGAAGCCATGTTCAGGAGCCACATCAGTAGAAAGAAGGCCATAAGGGCGGTGACAAAGTCGGCGTAAGCCACTTTCCAGCTTGAACTGTGTTCTCCGCCGTGGCCCTTTCTTGACCTTCTTCTTGCTATTATGATGGTTTCTTGGGGGTTGTGCTCTGCCATGCCTGTTTTTTCTTGGCCTCCCTTACCACGGACTCGAGTTCAAGGAAAGATGGCCTCAGGTCGCCCGGAACAACCCTTCTCGCAAACTCGATCGCCACCTGCGGAGAAGGAGTATTGATAAACGCAAGCAAAGCTTCTTTGATGACCGTTAGAAATTCCCGGTCCTCATTAGCTATATGCTCGAGGTTGCGCCCCAGCGGCCCCACAAAACCGTAACACAGCAGAACGCCCAGGAACGTGCCTACCAGCGCCGCGCCGATGCTGTGGCCGAGCACCTCGGGAGGCTCGTTGATTTTTTTCATTGTGATTACGACACCCAGCACGGCTGCTACAATGCCAAGCCCCGGGAGCGAGTCGGCGATACTTGCGATGCTCTTGGCCGATATGTTGGCTTCCTCGTAATGCGCCTCGATTTCGTAGTCGAGAAGAGAACCCATTTCGTGCGCGCCTATATCCGTTATAGTGAGAGTGCGCAGGGTGTCGGCCAGAAATTCCAGAGCGTGACGATTCTTGATAAAACTCGGGTACTTTTGAAAAATTGGGCTTTTTTCCGGTTCGTCCAGATCGCCTTCGATCGAAACGAGCCCTTCCTTCCTGATCTTGTAAAACACCTCACTCAGCAGGACAAGTGCATCCATGTAGTCACTGCTGGAGTAGATCCTGCTCTTGAACATGCGCAGCAAAGCGACCTGAACCGCTTTGATCACTTTCATGGGCGATGAAATGACAAAACCGCCCACGGCGCCGCCGAATATAATAAGCAGTTCTGCCGGTTGAAACAGAAGATAGACATTCCCCTGCTCAATCATATATCCGCCAAGAACCGAACCCACAACTATGGCAATTCCAATGAAAATAAACATTTAAAGTGCACTGTTCCTATGCTTCCGCATAATTTCGCGCTGCTTATGGAAAACATATTTTACGATCTCCTCACGGATATCATCGTCAATCTCGGTAAACTCGATGCAAAGCTCAAATTTTTCGCATACCGCATCGCATTTAACCACTTTCCCATATACGTAAAAAATCATAAAGGGAGCGGTCGGAAGTATAAGCCTTGCCTCGACAAGATCATCCAGGGCATAGAGTTGGCTGGAAGATGTGCTCAATCCTCCCGCGCTGATGTTGACCCTCGCGAAATCGACTTCTCTATCCTTGTTAGATGGGAATGCAAGCAACCTGATGATTGAGTCAAGCTTGGAGTTGAGTATATGCAGACAAGCCGAGAGGGCCTCATTTTCGATTTCGGGCATCTCCGGGTGTTCCGTCATAGCCGATTCGATCACAATGCGCGACCTGAGGCCCTGCCGTTCTTTCTCCAAAACCGGGCGAACCCTGACCGGCAGAAACGCGCTCACCCTGGCGTATTCTCTCAGCGAGCGATACGACGCGTCCTCGTCTAATTCTTGAAAACGATCCATTCTTAAAAGAACCTCCAAGTGCCCACAATATGAAGGAATTATCGAACTATTCCACTGGATATGACGGAATTCACTCCTCCATCCGATAACTCACAAGGGAAATCGGTTGTTTTATGATCCGTCATAAAGAAAAAAGCGGGACCAGGCCCGGTCCCGCCACAAAGGTGAATCTAAAAGGTGGATCTACATAAAGAAAAACTTGCGCTATCCCAGGTAGAACCCTGTCGGATCGATATTGCGAAGAACGGTTATCTCGTTTTCGGTCGGCGGAGTGGTTTCGAGAAGATCAGGCGAAACGTTCGGGTCGAAGGAGCAGTTGGCCTTTATCTGCTCGACCGACTGCCCGGGGAAGTATTCAGCAAGGTACATTTCGCATGTCTTTGCGTCGAACTTGTAGACACCCATCGTACTGACAACGACATCAGGACCTCCGCCGATCATCCCGGCGCGCTGCCGTGCGCCTGGTCCATCGAGGAACCCGGGCGCTGTGAGATAGTCGACCGTTTGAACAAATTTCTTCGGGTCCTGGGGCATAATGGCCAGCACGCGCCTGCCGCAAGTCGCCATGTCGTTTGCGCCGCCGCTTCCAGCGAAATAGGTAAAAGACTCGGGCTTTGTCCAATCGCCTACACCCGTGGAATTGATATTTCCATATTTGTCGATCTGCGCGCCCTCAATGAAGGCGACATCGACTTCACCTCTTTGAAGGGCAGCCATGGTGGAAAGCATCCCAAAAGTTGCGTCGGCATTACAGAAAAGGGCCGGGTCGTCTACCGTGATAGCAAGTCCCGGAGGCGCGGTCGCGCGGATGGACCCGCCCTCGGTGAGAAGAATCATATTGGGCGCGTGAGTGAGCATTGCGAAACTTACCACGACCAACGGCAGACCGACACCAGCGAATACTACCTCGCCATCCTTGATTTCTTTTGCGCAACGTACGACCATAAGTTCAGTCAACTTGTAATTAGTTGCATGCATTGAGTCTTCTCCTTTGCGATCTTATGGCCGGGCCTAAGCCTTGATATATTCGTCTGAATACTGCGGCACATCCTTCCATATACCCGGATCGTGATAGCCATAATCGACCTGGAATTTCGGCTTGAACCCGAGAATGGGCTTGAGGCGATCCAGGCCTTGCCGGCCGAATTTCCGGATATATTTCTCTATGTAGGCGCTATGGTCTTCACAGCCATATACCCACTCGTCCAGGAAGTTGGGGAGAAGCTCCGCATTTCGTTCATATTTGCCCTGATACTGAGCGAACCTTATATCCAGGCCGTAATAGCCGCGGCATGCCGAGGGATGAGCACCCCACGGACAATGTATGACGGCCAGTGTCTTGAAATATGGGACAACCGTTCGGTCCGGGTCGGCCCTGATCACTTCCGGTTCGACTATTTCTTCAGCCGTGACTATGACCCCGCGTTTGGCGCCCATGGCCCCGAATTCATCAGTAACCCCACGGGTACCCCAGCTCATCACATTTCCCAGCGTGTCGGCAACCTGGGCGTGAATAATAGCCACATCGGCGTTCCACGCGCGCACAACAGTGATCTCTTCACCGGTGAAGGGGTCTTTTGCAACCGCAAGGTCAACTGGATTGTACTTGATCACGTCGGTGCCGATATTACCGCGCACCGGCAGGAAGGGCACACCCAAAAAGCCGGCCATCAGAGCGCTGGCGGCGCCAAAATTGGAAAGGTCAAACCTTTTGGTCACCTTCGACTGGAAGGCCCGGCGAACTGCATAGGGCGCTTTTACATACCAGTTCATGATCCAGGCCGAATGAATCTCCTTGACGCATCCCGCGCCAACCATGAGGTCCAGCCCGCCAACGTCGGTCGAGGATTCCACTGTAGTAAGGTCCTTCTTTCCCTGCCGGATGATTTCGTGGGTGATAGCCATGGGCACCATGATCTGGAAGCCGCCATAATAGATAGTGTCGCCATCTTTAACGTATCCGGACACCGCTTCCTTGAGTGTCATCAACTTGCCGCCAGCCATTTTTACCCTCCGTGTCTTATTGAATACAAATTCATAGTGCAAACTCATCCCCGGGTCACCCACACTCATCACATGTGTTTGACAACCCGTCCCCCATAGCTTATCGGGAAATGATGAGGCGGCGCGCATGCGCAGGCAGGCGCCGTTGCGCACCTAGAATGCCGAAAACCGCAAAAAGGGCCGGAAATAAAAAAAGCAACACGTTGGCAGGGCGCAACCGTAGCGAGGACACCATTCGAAGTCGTTTAGTCAGTTAAAGTCACTTCAGCAAGAAAACGTGAGGAATTGTAAATGATTGCCGCCAGTTAGCTACTTTCATTTTTTGATTCGTGATTCAACGCACGTGCTTGTTGTCACAAATGTGGCTTTCTGTCAACGGTAATTTTCCCATTGCGGCAGGGTAGCGGCGAGGATAGTGGGGAAACAGGCAGTTCAATGTTTGGGCTTGGTTGCGTTTAAGGGTCAAGACGCCGGCATTTTGCTTACTTACTCGTAAGACGGGCAATATGTTGTGCAATGTGTGTAGATGAAGTTTCCTTGATTTAGTGTGTTCCCGGGACGTGGAGCAATGTGGTGAATGGCTGGGTTTATTCGGGTTTTACTGCGCCCACGATGCAGTCCATTCTGTCCCCGGAGCGAAGGAGCCCGGCATCCGTGAAGCCTGCGTCTTTCAGCCCTCGTTTCACTTCATCAAAGGTGTAAGTGTCTCCGCCTTGAGTGTTTACCAGCATATTTATTGCGAATAGCGCCCCTTCATGAGGCTGCGTACGTTGTTCATCCATTATGTGGTCGCGAATCAGGAGCATGCCGCCGGGCTCCAGAGATCGATAAGCCTTCCTGTAGAGTTCCAGGTTCTGTTGGGGGCTGGTCTGGTGAATTATCGCGGAAAGCAGGGCCAGATCGCATCCTCCGGGCAGATCCTCGGAATAGAAGTCCCCGGCTATCAGTTCGACGCGGTCCAGTAAACCTTCCGAAGAAAGCCGCTCGCTTGCTATTGGAATTACATCCTTCAAGTCAAACAGGATTGCCTTCAACTGAGGGTTGTGTCTTAGAAATGCGATAGTGTAAGTCCCCGATCCTCCACCAATATCGAGCAGCTTCCGGTAGCCGTGCAAGTCCAGAGAACCGGCTATCTTCTCCGACAGAAATCTGCCGATAACGTGCATCGCACCGATGAAAGCCCGCCTGCTGTCAATGTCCATTGGCATTGTTGGTTTCCGGTCTGAGCCTGGAGCTTTTTTGACAATCTCGGTCAAATCGCTCCAACTGTCCCACAGACGGCTCATATGGAGCAACATCGGAAGCTCGGATGCCGGGTGTTTCGATGAATATGAAGCTCCTTCACCGGTTAGTGAATAAGCTCCATGGTCTTTACGGAGTAGTCCAAAGGTAACGAGGCAATCCAGGATTCTTTCAAGCGCTCTCAGGTCGAAACCGAATCTTTGGGCAATCTTTTCTGCGCTCGTGGAGGAGTCCTGGATAATTGTAAACAGATCCAGTTCAGCGGCTGTAAGGATAATCCTGCTCCGCATAAAGGCCCTGGCTACCGCCATGAAGTCTTCTTTTTCTTCCATGCAGGTCCCTCTAATCGTAAAGGTTGAAATCCGAGTTCGATATTGCCTCCGGCCTAACCAGCGTCTGCCCCGGACCCGATCCGGGGGCGGAAAACCTGAAAAAACCCTTTCCGTGCGGAAGCTAATCTATAGCAAGGCGCAAACATAAGCAATAGGCCAAATGAACGGGGGCTGCTTCATGGTTTATTGGTTTATAAACATCAGCAACTCCTGGTTGAAGCGTTCCGTAGCCTCTAGATGGGGTATGTGGCCGACGTCGG
>JBELAB010000203.1:0-5992 GCA_049509275.1 Syntrophobacteraceae bacterium
CTTCCGGTCAACGAGGACCCTAGCCCCAGCCTTGCCATAAGCCTCGTCGGGAATGCCCAGGGAACGGCCGATACCGGATTCGACCACCATATCGGCCCCTGCATGAGCCAGTCTGGCGGCGTGTTCAGGCAGAAGTGCAACGCGGCTCTCTCGAGGGTGAACTTCTCTTGGAACGCCAACAATCATAGTGGACATTTCTCCTCAAGCGGGAAGATAAGAAGATTATTTTTTTTGGCGAGAGTCCGCCTTCGTACATGCATGGAGGGGGGATTCGCGAAGACAAGACTTCACCGCAGACGCAAAGAGAGCAGGGAGCAGAAGCTTCCCGCTTCCCGCTTTACTCTGCTCTCCGGGGTGCAAATTCAGGCAGATCAGGCGGCAATTCTGCCAAGCACGACTGTAACATGTATTCCTCCATGCCGGATGTTCCACAGGCGCACCCGGCCCGTACCCATTGCGGCCGCTTCCAGCCGGGACCCCGCGAGGACGGCGTATTTCCAGCCTTTGAAATTAAGTCTCAGATGGGCGCCGATTCTCTCGTAGAGGCATACTCCTCCCGCGCTCAACCGTACTCCGTAGGGCGGGTTCAACACAAGCAGACCTTTTCTCAGCCCTCTCTTCCGGGGATTGAACTCAAAGAAATCCATCTTTTCCCATTGGATGTCACCACCTGCTCCGGCACGATCTGCATTTTCGGCCGACACTCCGATAGCCTCCGGATCGATATCGATTCCGATGATAGTCTCAGGCCCTTTGAGAACCGAGGTCTCCTTCGCCTTGCGCCGCAGGTATTCCCAAGTCTTTTCCTGAAATGAAGGCCACCCCTGGAATAAAAAATCCCGGCCAAACCCTGGAGCAATCCGCCGGGACATCAAAGCCCCCTCTATCGGAAAAGTGCCCGAACCGCACATCCCGTCGACGAGCGGCTCATTGCCCGTCCAATCCGACTTTAAAAGGATGGCGGCCGCAAGCGTCTCACGCAGGGGTGCGCCCGTGTGCAGGAGCCGATATCCCCTTTGATGCAGGTGGGCGCCCGACATATCGATGCTGATCCGGCAGCGGTCCTCCAAAAGACGAACGAGGATTTTTTGTTTCAGTTCCGAGTCATCAGAGTGCAGCCCACCAGCGGTCGATTCGCCCGGCATCCGGTGCTCGCTGTCTTTAACCAGGGCATCAGAAGGATGGAGCGGCCCTTTTTTCCTCAGACTTTTTTCGATGCTCTCGGAAATGACCTCGGCCACCCTTCCTTCGTGGCTTATCCGCGAATATTCCACGCCGGCTTCGATATCGAGCTTTATATCCTGATTCAGCCAAAGCTCCCAGGGTATCCGCGAAGCTTTGTAGAAGAGCTCTTCGGCAGCGCCTGCGCGAAATGGGGCAAGCCTGCAAAGTACCCGGCTCGCAGTCCTGAGCCAAAGGTTGCAGGTGTAAGCATCTTTCAGCCTCCCGCTGAATTCCAGTCCTGCATCGGTCAGTTCCGGTTGCGGAATATCGAGCCAACGGACCTCTTTGAGACATATGCCGGCAAGCTCAGGCGGGACCACAATCGCGAACCTATGCTCCTGCCCGACGATGTGGGTTTTGATCCGGCGGGAAAAACCCCCTGTATGAATTTGATAAGCGGCCACACTTTACCGGAAGATGTGTTTGATCGTCAAATAACCCTTGCAAAGGCTTTAATGCTAGCAAAATTGCCAAAAAGATCAATGCTCCAATTTTGGCGCGGTTCCTTCCACACCGAACTGAATCGGCAGCTTAAATACCAGTTGACTCGTAAGTAATCCATGCTGTAAATTACAATTTGGTGGTAAGTCGGTTCAAATCCATCCTTTATATTTCCTGACACATTAATTTTAAATCACCTGTCTTTTGGCTTGTTCCGCCAGAGGAGTGGCCCGATGGAAGGCGGACTGCACTTCCGCCCTGATGTCCCTGGCCTCGATGCTTCCTGCATGCCAAGGAGGTACTCGCCAGTCTGGAAGGCGCCTTTGCCTGGCTGGAAGGATGTGCTGGACGAAGCATCCGCCAGGATGACTTCGGCCGTACTGCCCTCGATTTTTTTTCGAGCCGATAATATCGGGGCCGCCAGCAAGGCTTTTGACACTCTGTGCGGGCTCTTTCGATTCTACCGGGTCCCGCTTGCGATGGCGGTCATTCCCGCATGGCTCAGCGAGACCAGGCAGGAAAAAGTTTTCCGGGCCGCGTCCGTGGATGAGGACCTCTGGAACTGGCACCAGCATGGCTGGAGGCATATCAACTGGCAAAAAGAGGGCGCCGAAAGTGAATTCGGCTCCGACAGGGCCCCCGAGCGCCAGTACGAAGATATTCTTCAGGGCCGCACTAAAATGGAACGCATTTTCGGTCCCAATTTCGTTCCGGTCTTTACTCCCCCATGGAACCGTTTTTCCACAGCTACTCTAAAGGCCTTGCGCAAACTGGACTTCAAAGGCATTTCGGCAACGGCCCAATTTCCGCCCGGCGTAAAGTCCCTTGAAGGTATTAAACACTTTTCGACCCGTTTAGACCTTCATACCCGAAATGCCAAAAATCCTGCCGGTGACTTTGCCCTGCTGATCGATCAGTTTTCCGGGCTCTCAAAAATGAAGGGGCTAACCGGAATAAGAATCCACCACCAGCAGATGACTCCTTTTGCTTTCGAATTCCTGGATCGGATGCTTTATAATTTGAAATATGTTATAGGAGCGCGATTCAGCAGCTTTAAGGAGATGTTGAAAAGCCCCGATGAAAGACCGGCCCGCGCTCGTTTACGCTGACGTCAGCGGAAGTATATACGACTGGCCCGCTCTGGAAATGGCGGGAGCCAGCGCAAGCACATGGCAAAAGCCTCGATCGGCTGAACTGATTCCGCTCCCTGAAGGCAGCGAACTGTTCCTCCTCCCGGAGCGTCTGCCCGTTGGCTTCAACCGCAAAGGGGGCAGGTTCGAGCCTATGCCCTCAGACCCTTTCGATCCGGCCAAACCTGTCCGGGCTGTAGCCGCATTCATTTCCCCTGCCTATACGCGACTCTACTCCCCTGCTTACAAGGCCAATGCCCGTGCGCCTCTTCTGCCTCTTTTCGCCTACACTGCCGTGGGCTGGCTAAACGGGGGCTTTGTGGTTCCCGCGGTCAGAATCGACAGTGACCAGCGGCAAGATTTCCGCAATTTTGACCCAGAACTAATCGCGCGAAACGCCGGCGGACGCATGAAAGCGGAGCGTAAAAACAGGCTCTTGCAGCATCTCGGCCGATGCGCTCTTACCTACGGGTGCCCTGCCGCAAGAAACCTGTTCATGAACCGCTGGGAGGCCCCGCTTCCCGCCTCCCCGGAGTGCAACGCCCGGTGCATCGGTTGCATCAGCCGCCAGGACGGCACAGGCCTGTGCGCAACCCAGGACCGTATCGCCTTCGTGCCTACTCCTGACGAGATATGCGGGGTTGCAATCCAGCACCTTGAGAAGGCCCCTCGCGCAGTGGTGAGCTTCGGGCAGGGCTGCGAGGGGGAGCCGCTCCTGCAGGCTGAAACGCTCGATGCATCTATCCGCATGATGCGCAAAGCCACAAGCCGGGGCACCATTAACCTGAACACAAACGGAAGTCTTCCCGACGCTGTGGAAAAGCTCTGCCGCGCCGGTCTCCAGAGTATCCGCGTCAGCATGAACAGCGCGCGTCCCGAGTATTATGAGAGATACTTCCGCCCCAGGGGTTACAGCTTCGAGCACGCACGGCGCTCCATCTCCGTTGTGAAAACGAACGGCGGGTTCGCATCCATCAATTATTTCGTTCTCCCTGGATTTACAGATCAGAAAAGCGAATGGAACGCTCTCAGGAAGCTGATATCCGAAACCCGCCTCGATTTGATCCAGATGCGAAACCTGAACATCGACCCCGACTGGTACCTGGACGAGCTCAGAGCGAACCTGAGCGAAAAAAAGATTGGAATCCAACGCCTGATCTCGCGAATCCGGGATGAATTCCCGGATGTCAGGCTTGGCTATTTTAACCCTCCCCTGGATTAACAAAGGAAGGTCTCAGGCCCGAAGTCGGACATTGGAACCCGAAGCCGATGCCCACTTTTCGCAGCCGTTTCCAAATCCGGTATGCCTCCACACTTGAGCATTATTCAAGACGTGCTTAGTTTGCAATCAATCTGGTTTTGAAAATCCACTGTATCCATCATTAAGAGTCGTCAAGCAGAGCAACCTAAAAGGAGGAAAAGAATGTCTCTTACATTGCCCGACCTGCCGTTTGCGAAAGACGCGCTGGAGCCCTATCTCAGCGCAAAGACCCTGGAGTTCCACCACGACAAGCATCACAAGGCCTATGTCGATAATGGAAACAAGCTCATTGCCGGAACCGATCTGGACAAAGAAGACCCCGAGGCCATAATCAAAAAAGTTGCCGGGGACGCTTCCAAGGCCGGGATATTCAATAATGTCGCCCAGGCCTGGAATCATTCATTTTACTGGCTCTGCCTGAAACCCAAAGGAGGAGGCCGCCCCACGGGTCAGATAGCGCAAAAGATCGACGCTGATTTCGGAAGTTACGAAAAATTTGCAGAAGAATTGAAAAACGCCGGAGTTACACAGTTCGGAAGCGGGTGGGCCTGGCTGGTAACCAAAAACGGCAAACTCGAGATTACGAAAACTGCAAACGCCGATACCCCGGTCGCGCACGGAATCATGCCGCTGCTCACCGTGGACGTCTGGGAGCACGCTTACTACCTCGACTACCAGAACAGGAGACCCGATTACATACAGGCCGTTATCGACAATCTTATCAACTGGGACTTTGTAAATTCGCGCCTTAAGTAACGGCAAAGGCCACGCAGAAGCGGGAAAAAACCCATATACACAATGCAGACGGAAAAGGCGGGCAAACAGCCCGCCTTTTTTGTTGATAACCCTATCCGACCGAGATTAATTGGGGTAAACGTTTCCCGTTTCCAGAATGCACCACCCGTTTCGGGTTTTTCCCAGAAGCAGGTTGACCTGCCAACCTTTCCGGCAATGGTCGGTTATCTCTTTAGGGACACGTACTTCGACGATTCCTGAAGTCGCTATCCCGGACAGGATCAAGATTCCGGGATGGATCTGGTCGATTACGAAGTAGTCGTCCAACTCGGCAGTCCAGTATCTGGGAGCATGGCTCTGGGCGTATTCGTATATCAGTCTTGCAAGCCGTTCGGCAGCGGGCAGCTCTCTTGCCGCCTCGGCAGCAAGCCTGGTTACCCGGTCGGCGATTTCCTTTTCAATGTAGCCGCTTTCCTCGAGCCACTTCACCAGTTTTTTGGCAACTACTCCCGCCGCCTGAAGCAAGGCCTCGGAAGCCATGACTTTTCGTATCATAAAATAGTTCAAAAAATTGGGCAGGGAGGACACAATTTTTTCCGGCCCGAAAATAAAACAGAATTCGAGGTTTTTCTGGAAATAAAGCTTTTCGTAGAGCGCCACTTCGGACGAATTATCCAGGTCATGATATCCATGTCCGTTCAGACAATGGCGCAAAAGATCTATGACCTCTTCATACCTGTTGAAAGTCCGGAGTTTCAGCCGCTTTTGCTGATCCTTCAGGAAAAGCGCCAGCACCTCATCGATGCTGGGCTGCGAAACCGTCGGAAAATGTAAAACTTTTTTGCTCTCGCTCATCTTTATCACCGTTTATGCTCGATCCCCTTATATTCGCCTTCCGCACGAAGGGCAATAGCGAAAATCGCCAGCCACTGGATAGCCGCACTCGGAACACCTGTCCCTGCGAGCTTCCTGGAAGGCCCCCCGGAAATCACCTTCCGGAGAGGAAATCGCCTTGCAGCGATCACAGATCAGAACGCGGTTACCTTTTTTAACACGAAAAAGAGGAATAAAAAACAGGCTCAGGTAATAATCAACCCGTTTCAGTCTGGCTTGAGCCAGACCACAGGCGGAGCAAATTCCCGGGGCCTCGTCCAGAGTAACCGTCTTGGGCTGAACTCCACCGATCAGGAATAACATTTCT
>JBELAB010000204.1:0-5984 GCA_049509275.1 Syntrophobacteraceae bacterium
CGCCCTATGGGAAAAGCAAGTTACTTGGGGAGCGATTGGCCTTGTCCCACTCTCATGAGATTCCTCTCGTTATCCTGCGGCCCTGTGCCGTCTATGGGCCAAGGGATAAAGGTTTTTATGCTCTTTTTAAGTGGTTCTCCAAGGGCATCAAGCCCTGTCTTTCCGACCACGATCAACACATCAGCTTGTGCTATGTTCAGGATCTTGTCCGAGCGATCCTGTTGGCTGCTGAGAGGCCAACAGAGAACGGGGAAATATTTTTTCTGTCTGACGGTCAAGACTACCGGATGGAGGAAATTGGTGATATCTTCGCGCAAGCGATGGAGATAAGCGCTCTGCAGCTCCGCCTTCCCAAACAGTTGCTGTTCGGCATGGCCTTTTTTGCAGAATGTTTCTCCAGAGTCTCCGGAAAGCCTCCCGTCATAAGCAGAGGCAAGGTAGAGGAAATGATCAGGAAGAATTGGCTCTGCGACATTACAAAGGCCAGGGCTTTATTGGGTTTCGACCCACGGATTTCTCTTATCCGGGGAGCTGAATTAACCGTCGCCTGGTACAAAAAAGAAAATTGGCTATAGCAATATTTTCTGAATGTTTCGGTGATAACCTCTCAAAGAGAGCAATCATGGCCGGCATAGAGATCGTTACTGTGGAAAGAAGATCGGAGATCAAAGACTTCATTGACCTGCCTTGGAAAATCTATGCTAAGGACCCCAATTGGGTCCCGCCCCTAAAGAAAGAGGTTCGCCGATTGCTGGACCCCAGCAAACACCCTTTCTGGGAGTTTTCCGAGCGCATTCTCTTTCTGGCCCGACGTGGCTCCGAGACGGTGGGAAGGATCGCGGGCATCATAGATGGCCATCATAACGAGTTCCACGGCGAACAGATGGGCATTTGGGGATTTTTCGAATGTGTTGACGATCCGGAGGCCGCTGCGTCCCTCTTCTCCTCCGTGGAGACGTGGGTCCGCCGGAAGGGGATGACCTTCGTGAGAGGCCCGCTCAACCCATCCATCAATTACGAGGCGGGCTTGCTCATTGACGGGTTCGATCATCCGCCTGGTTTGATGATGACTTACAATCCCCCTTACTACCCGAGGTTGGTCGAATCGTGCGGTTTTACCAGAGAGAAGGACTTGTTTGCCTTCATGGTAGATGGGGATTACCGGCTTCCCGAGTGGCTGGATAGTCTTGCCGAACGGATGGCCCAAAAAAGAGGTGTCCACATCAGGGACTTTCGGCTAAAAGATGCGGGTTCTGAGCTTGCTCTGATCAGGGAAGTATTCAACGAGTGCTGGTCCGGCAACTGGGGTTACGTCCCCTTGAGCGATAATGAGGCATTGGAGATGGGAAAGAGCATGGTGAAAATCGGGGACCCGGACATGGCTTTCTTCATCTATTATGAGGATGAACCCGCAGGTATCTGCGTGGTCTTGCCCGACATCAACCCTTTGCTCAAGCGTCTCAATGGGCGCATCGGCCTACCGGGTTTGCTGAAGGTCCTCATATACCGGCGTGAGATCACCGGATTGCGGGGTATGCTCTTCGGGATCAAGGAGAAGTATCGACAACTGGGACTCCCCATACTGGCCTTCCACCACATGTATAAGGTTGTGAGGAAGAAAGAAAAATATCGCTATATGGAGATGGGCTGGACCCTGGAGGACAACGAGTCGATCAACTTCTTAGTAAAGGAAGTCGGCGCAAGAATACACAAGAAATACGGCATATTTAGAAAGTCTTTATAACTACTGAAAGCGAGAGTATCGCGTCGAAACGGGAGACTGGACATATTGACTGAAAATCGGGTTCCAATCATTGCTTTCGTCTGGCGGCCTGAAGATATGATGTCGCCTGTGACCCAAATGGCACATCGAACGGGGAGCAGGGCCATCTTCGATTTCTCCATGATGGAGGTGGAATCGCTTTTTTCTTTCCTACGAAAGGCCGACCCTGCCGGCCAGGTCAGGGATATCAAGATTTCCGCCCCTGCCCTGATGGATCCGTCTTTGGGACAGTTGTTGAAAGCAACAGGGGTCCAAAACATCTGGGTCGAATGCCACCCCCAGTTTTTCCCGGGGGACCTTTCCGCCTTTCTGCAGAGATTAAAGGATTTGCCGGAGGACTACCGTTGTTTCCCAATCATCGGGGACCTGAAACTCCTGGCGGCTATTTTGACAGATAACTCGGGAATCGGGCGCATCGTCCTGAAAGGATGCGAGGCATCCGGGTTCGTGAGCGGTGAGACGACCTTGGCTCTATATTCAGCGGTCAAGGAAATGCTGCGCAACCCCTTGAAACCGCCGGACATTCTCATTTGGGGAAGCGTCTGCACTCCTGAGGCGGCGGCGGCATTACTGTCCACCGGGGCCACGGGGATCGTCTTCGAGAGCGTCCATTGGCTGACAGACCTGGTTGCCGTCGACGATCTCCAATGCAAGCGGCTCTCCAACCTCCGCCTGGACTCCACCGATCTGGCCGGCCTGGACTTGCAGGTCCCTTGCCGCCTTTTCAACAAGGGAAACTCTATTGCGTTCAAGGAGATCAAAAGGTTCGAGAGCTCGCTGTGCGGCGCGAACATTACGGAGGAAAGCCGCCGTTCCTTCGCAGATCGAGTGAGTGCCGGGGCACTCCACCCTCTTGAGAGCCATTTCAGCCAGGACGAGGTCATCCCTCTGGGTGGGGAGACTGCTTTTGCTGCGTCCTTCGCCGATCGTTTTGGGACGGGGACCGAGAAGGCCGTGAAGTCCTTCATGGAAGAGATTCGCAGCTTATGCCGCCTGGCTGAGGTGAAAAAGGATTGCTTTTTGGACAGTCCTACAGCCCGAGAGATGGGAGTCCAATATCCCTTTATTCAGGGGGGCATGTCCTGTATCACGGATGTCCCTGAGTTTGCCTCAAAGGTTGCCGAGGCCGGTGGATTGCCCACCATCGCGCTTGGCCTGATGGACGGGGAGACCCTTGAAGGGAGGCTGGGACACCTGCCGGAGATCATGGGAGGACGCCCTTATGCAGTGAATATCGTCTCTCTGGCGGAGAACCCTTTCCGTGAGACCCATCTGGCCTGGATAAAGAAACACAAGCCCCGTTTTGCCGTGATCGCAGGAGGAGATCTCTCACCTATAGGGGAATTGATGGAGTGCGGTTTGGATGTCATATATATCGCCCCTGATGAGGCCCTTTTGAGGCTCGCCCTTGAAGCCGGCGTCCGGTACGTGATCTGCGAGGGATATGAAGCCGGCGGGCACGTGGGGCGTCATAGCACACTCACCCTTGCTCAAAGGGTGTTGGATCTGAAACGGCTGAAGCCATCCCTGTTCCAAAATTGCCACATCGTTTTTGCCGGGGGGATCTTCAATAGGGAGACCGCGTTCATAGCCGCCATGCTTGGAGCGGATGCCATCCAGATGGGCACCGCGTATCTGGCCACCAGGGAGATCGTTGAAACGTGCGCCCTGACGGCGCTATATCAGCGTATGATCCTGGAATCGCCTCCGGGCGGGACTGTCGTTTCAGGCCAGGACACCGGACTGCGGGTGCGATCCTTGAGGACCCCGAGAACGGCTGCGGTTTTATCCCTGGAGAGGGAGTTTGCAGCGGGTGACCAGGACGAGCATTCCTTCCGCACGAGAATAGAAGAGATGACAGCGGGGAGCCTCTACGCTGCGGCCCGAGGCATGGACAGACCGTGCGGGGCGCTTCTGGACGAGCGGGCCTGCCTTGAGCGCGGGCAATTCATGAGTGGGGCCTGTGCCGGTCTCATCAGTAAAGTCCTGGAGCTGCCGTCCTTCCATCGCGAGCTGGCCGCAGGCACTCTTTTGCTGCATCAGCCATTTGAGGGGTCCATCGGGAGAATGCCGGAACCTTCACCCGGCGCTTCACACCCCATAAAGACCCCATCCAGCGGGATTGGCCATGGACTGGAGCAGGCAGCGCCGCATAGAGGCGGCCATGAAAGGGTTGCCATCACCGGGATGGGTGTTGTCAATGCCTTGGGGAAGGGTCCGGAAGAGGTCTGGGCTTCAAGCCTGGCGATGAAAAGCGGGATTACCCTGGTTCCGCCTTCCCGGTGGGATCACAAGCGTTTTTATGATCCCCGCCCGTTCGTTCCGGGCAAGACTTACTGCAAGGTGGGCGCCTTCCTGGACTTTCATATCTCCCGCAATGAACTCGGGATTCCCCCGCATGATTTCCGAACCATGACCGAAGCCACAAAGAGCACCATGTGGCTGGCGGAGAGAGCCATCCGGGCGTCCGGCATCCTGGAGTCGAACATCCCACGGGAGCGAATCGCGGTCCTCATCTCCCAGAACTCGGGAGAGGCGGCGATGACCCTCACCGATTTGACCATAACCGGGTACGCTCACGACATCCTTGCCGATATCAACAGGGCCCTTCACCTCAGTCCGGATCAGGTGAGCGCCGTCGAACGCGAGGTGAAATCCGGACGCCTGGCCACGGACGATACCACACTGCTGGGCAGACTCAATTCCGCAGCGGCCGGTTTCATTTGCAACCGGTATGGGTTCATGGGGCCCAGTCATTCTGTCTCCGCAGCCTGCGCCACCTCACTGGTCGCACTTCACAGCGCCATCCAGATGATCCGGACCGGCGTCATCGATGCAGCCATCGTCGGAGGGGCCGAGGATAATCTCAGGCACATGCATTTTATGGAATTTTCAGCCCTGGGCGCACTTTTCGGACTGTCCGGGCAGGAAAGGCCCCCTCACGAAACCTCCCGCCCCTTCGATGCCGAAAGAGACGGGATGGTCCTGGGCGAAGGCGGGGGAGTAATTGTCATCGAGCGGGAAAGTACGGCCCGCGCAAGGGGGGCGCTTGTCCACGCCATCATCACGAGCATGGGAGCGAGCAACAACCATCTGGGGATGGTAGAGTCCTCCAGCGTCACACAGGAGATCGCCATCCGCGCCTCTTTCCAAGGGACACCCTATGGGCCGGATGCGGTGGACCTGGTGGAGTGTCATGCCACGAGCACCCGGCAAGGTGACATAGAGGAGGTCCGTGCCCTGAAGTCCTTCTTCAATTCCTCCAAGCGCACAGTTATCAGCTCATTTAAATCCCAGATCGGACACACTCTCGGCGCCTCGGGCCTCATCAGCCTCATTCGAGGAGTCATGGCCATGAAGGCGGGGGTTTTCCCCCCCACCCTCAATTATATAAATCCAGACCCGGAAATCGACCTGGAAGGATCGGGTCTCTTCGTCGCCCCCGAGCCGCTTGACTGGGAGTGCGGGGCCGGTCGGCCAAGAAGGCTTCAGGTCAACGCTTTTGGGTTTGGAGGTTCTAACTACGTGGTGCAGTTGGAGCAGGCGATGGATGAAACAGCTACCATCCTGGTATCCCCGGGCGGTGAGCCCGGTCTCGCCCGAGAGAATGGTGACGGCACTTCGGATTTAGGATTTCAGACTTCGGATTTGAAGGAATATCCCAATTCCGCTGGAGAGGCAAGCAGCGGGCCTCCCGAGCTTCAGGGCATCTCTTTTTTCAGAGCCAAGATGGGCGGCCGTAACTACCGGATGGCCATCGTGGCGGAATCCGAAGAAGAAGCCCTCACCGTCATCGAAAGGTCACGCCACCTTACAGGGGGCGGAATCGTCACGCCCAAGATATTGAGGTCCCTGGCGCAACAGGGGGTCTTCATGGGCGCCGAGGACCTGCCGGCGCTACCGCTCGCCCTGGTGTTTCCAGGGCAGGGCGCCCACTATGGAGGAATGGGGCGGGATCTCTACGAGTCTTTTCCCGTCATCAGGGAGTGGATGGATCGGGCTGCGGCGGTTGCGGACTTCGACCTCCTTCACCTGTTGTTCCATGACCGAGAGGAGAATCTTCAGAAGACGCGTTGGCAGCAGCCGGCTCTGTTCGTCCTGGAATACGCCATGGCGCGATACCTCCTCTCTCTTGGAATCCACCCGGTGGCGGCGGCCGGCCACAGTTTAGGCGAACTGAGCGCCTTGTGCATGGCCGGAG
>JBELAB010000205.1:0-5979 GCA_049509275.1 Syntrophobacteraceae bacterium
TCTCAATGAGCGAGGGGATGACTGCAAGCCTTGCGCCGTTCTTCAGGTAAGCCACAGCCCCATCACGGTCAAGATCGCTTACGATGCGGACCGTAAAAGGCCATTGTCGTGCGCGTTCCAGGATGTATTCCTTGCTGGTAATCCCCTCCACTGTCCTTTGCTTACCCAAAAATGTCACCGGTAAGGGTGTGACCTTGCCATTTTTGGCAATGAGGTCCAGGGCATCGCAGAACAGAACAAGGCCCTTTCGTATTTCCAGCCTGCCAAAAAAAACCAGCTCTTTGATTTTGACCGTTTCCGGGCCGGCCTCTTCAATGAATTCATCAGGCAGTATATGGGGTTGCACATATGATCGCGCGGGCAATTCCCAGCCCTGGTCAGCCGCCCAACAGA
Source organism: Syntrophobacteraceae bacterium (assembly GCA_049509275.1). GTDB lineage: Bacteria > Desulfobacterota > Syntrophobacteria > Syntrophobacterales > Syntrophobacteraceae > SbD1. Next base: position 394 of record JBELAB010000205.1, read on the forward strand.
TCAAAAACTGAGTTGGGCTGATGAGCACATCCGAATAGGCGATGCTTCTGCGCTCCATGAAGTCACGCTCCAGAAAATCGACGTTGCTATGGAAGTCCAGGTTTCCTGTTGCAATCCAGATGCTGGGACTATGAAGGTCAACAACCATGGTGCAGTCCAAGAAAGCCAATCCCTGATGTTTGGCAAGAAGGCTGTAATACCCCAGCCCCATCCATTCGGGGAAATGAATTACGTCAAAATCTCGTTTCTTCAACCACCGATAAGCTGAATAGGATGTGGATGCAACTTCCGTAGCCATTATCCGCGATGCCTCTTCTCCGGGTAAGCGGAGCAATCGGATACCTTTTTTCTTATACGAATCAATTGCTGATTCCTCGTTTATTCCCGGTTCACAGGCCGAAGGCGGGTAAAGTATGGTGACCTCATGGCCCGCAGCGGCAAGAGTAGAGGCATGGTTGGCATATGTTGAACCGATTCCCCCGTTCCTGTTTAAGCCGGCGATCTCAGGGGTGGCAATGCATATCCTGAGGGAACCGAGCGGTCGTCGTTCCTTATCAGTTACTTTTCCCGAAAGGCCCGGGAAATGTCTGCCCATTGATGATCCTCCTGTTTTACAGCCTTGAAATGTTTTTTAGACCCGGCTTTCCTGCGGATTTATTGATTCTTAACCGGACAGTTGTGATATTGTATAGGAGTACACAACTGATTGGAAAGCACATAATACGAAGAGCTTGTCCTGGAGACAGACGATTCATGCTCGAATTGTACTGGGTGAGGAAATCAAAAGACATGGCTATTGCCTGCGAAGGGTCATCTTTTTATGCTATCCTTGATTATATGCACCTACAATCGCTCGGAATTGCTCAGGCTGACCCTTCAAAGTGTTCAAGAAATGAAAGTCCCTGCAGGCCTGACTTGGGAATTGATAGTTGTCGATAATAATTCCCGAGATAATACATGGGAAGTTTTCTCCGAGTTTGCCGCGTCGTCGGAAATTAAATCGAGATATATCTTCGAGCAGACACCCGGATTGGCCCATGCACGAAACCGGGGGATAGCAGAAGCAGAAGGTCGGATCATCTCTTTCACGGATGATGACGTGCTTGTTGATCAGAATTGGCTCGCTAGAATCGCAGACGTGTTTACAACGACCGGTGCTTCCTGCGTTGGCGGTAGGGTTTTGCCATTATGGGAAGGTGCGCCTCCAAAATGGTTGGGGCCCGACCTTTTGGGGTACCTCGGGCTTCTTGATCTGGGCAATGAACCATTGTGGCTCAATACACCGGCAATCTGGGGAGCTAATTTCTCAGTATTATCCGCGATGTTTGAAAAATACGGCTGTTTTGACACCACGTTGGGGAGAAAACCCGGTAAGTTGTACTCAGGCGAAGAAACGGAGTTTCTCCAAAGAATACTTCGGAAAGGTGAAAGTGTATACTATTCTCCGGATATCAAGGTCTTTCATACTGTACCTCTCGCTCGCATGAACAAATCGTATTGCCGCAAGTGGAAGTACGATCATGGAGAGTTGGACGGCATACAGAGGCGGCTCCATAATAATATGCCTGTCGTTCAGAATATTCACTATTCCATGACAACTTTGGCATCACTTCTTTTCGGGTACTTTGCCTGTTTACCCTTCTCTTGCAGCAAGGCATTCAGACTTCAACTGGATTTGTGCCAATGTTTCGGCTATCTGCAATGGGTATTCAGGCACAGAGCCAGGGGTATCATAACTCGATTGTTCTCACGCTGGTTATCCTTCACAAATAGTTAGCAGTATAGTACTAATAAATAATTAGATAACCGGTATTTAATACTTACTAATGAAACGCCTTAAGGAAAAAATCGGATTAAAGCCAGGGCGGCCTAGTACGTTGTCAACAAAGTTATGACATGTTGCAAGGAATCGTCACCCCGGCGAAGGCCGGGGTCCAGTGCTTTTAACCAACTAAAAAGACGCTGGATTCCGGCCCCCGGACTAGACACTTCCGGGGCAGGCTCCGCCGGAATGACGGGCTGAAGGTCCTTACCTATAGGAACTTAGTTGACGCTGCACTAGCGAGCCTGAAATCAAACGCGCCAAAGTTGGCTGCTCGATTTGCGCTTTGCCGGAATTTCTACGATCCTTCTCCACCATGAAGGTAAAAAAGCCGAGCAGCGCGGGACATCAGCACGAGAAGACGTGCTTGACATCAGCATTTCTCTGCAAAAGTCCCCAAACCATACAACAAAAGACGGGGCGCGATTCATGGTCCGATTTACTAAGCACCGGATCGCATCGACTTACCTGTCTTTGATCGCCGATACCGAATTTCAGGTGAATACCACTCCTGGCCGCGCTACGTACAAGTGGAAGAGGGCAAAAAAGGTGCGCTGTTGGGAGTCCTGGTAACGAGACCCCGACGAGTGGGCGCGGCATAGGAGAAAAATGCGCTTCAACCTGCATGCGTGCACGCAATGTGCACACAAAAGGGAAAGCGGCTAACAGGTATCCGGCTAACCCATTGACATCCCTGGCAGGCCAGGAGGGATTCGAACCCCCAACCCTCGGATTTGGAGTCCGATGCTCTAACCGTTAGAGCTACTGGCCTGCAGGAGCAAATCTTATAACTGGTTTGGCTTTACGATGTAAAGCAAAAACAAAGGCGTAAGGATGCAGGTAAGTGGGCAACATGGTTCACCGCAGGCATGTCCGCTGACCTGCTAACCAATCGGCGCCGATTCCACGCCGCACGACGATTTGTCCTCGAGCATTTATCCGCGCATACAATTCGATGCCTCACCACAGACCTGTGTTCATCCACCCCGCTGCGCTCCTCCGCCAATTTTCTGCTTTCGGCAAAATTTCGAAATGCACAAAAATTCACACCATTTACTTTTTTTCTTTCACAAGCGGTCAACTTCGCGTATGCTAAGGCCACTTCAAAAAAGTTCTCTCAGTTCACGCTGAAACGTTGCGCAGCTCAATCGACTCTCCCGTTGTAAATCAGGCTGAGGCCCCTTATTGCGTTTTATAAACTGTGCCTTACATTGAGCAAACAGACAAGCCGCGCAACTGTAGCAGGAGGAAGGCCGGGCCGCTAACCCGATCAGGGGAATCCGATGAAAATCAAATACTGCAAAAAGTACGAGAAGTATGTCAGCGAACGACATTGTGAATTTTTTAATGAGGGTAATTCCTGTGAGTTCTACAGTCAGACGAGCTGGCCGAGCATCAAAGACCTGCTCAGAGACGAAGACAGGCCTAAATGGGACGCAAATGCCATAATAAAGCCTTTTAAATGCAACCTCATGGACAGGGAAAACACGCACCAGAGGAACCGCGACCGGCGCGCGCCAAAACGCGTGGGCATCCCCTATTAGCCGGGTCCCGTCCGGATTCGCTTAAATACGCCGGAAAAGCCCTTTCCCGCCCTGATCGAAGCGAAGAGTGAGGCCCCCCGCCCCCGCCCCGTCTCGCGGGTGGGCGGGCGGGCTGCAGTTCCCGGTCCGCAAATGACTCGATGGATGACCTTTCTCCGAAAGCGAGCTCAGAGATGTTCAAAAAGTTACTCGTTGCAAACAGGGGCGAGATCGCTGTCCGCATAATGCGCTCCGCCCAGGAGCTTGGAATAAAGACTGTGGCCGTCTACGAAGAGACGGACAAGACGGCGATGCATATCATGCGCGCGGATGAAGCCATTTGTATTGGAAGCGGCCCCAGGCGCGACTACCTCAACATCGAGCGTATCATACGGGCGGCGCAGAGCAGCCAGGCCGAAGCGATACACCCCGGTTACGGTTTCCTGGCCGAAAATCCGGCTTTTTCGAAGCAGTGCACGGAGGCCGGTCTGGTTTTTGTGGGACCTCCCCCGCAGGTCATAATCGATATGGGCAGCAAGGTAATGGCCCGCCGGATCATGGCGGAAGCAGGAATTTCCGTAGTCCCCGGAACGCAGGTCCTCCCGGCGGGCGTGGAAGGAGAAGAGATCGCAACGGCTTTCGCCCAAAGCCAGCGCTTCCCGATAATGGTCAAGGCAGTTGCAGGGGGCGGAGGGCGCGGAATTCGAGTGGCTCAAAACATGGAGGAGTTGATAAAATTCATCGAGGTTGGACGTTCGGAAGCCAAAATGGCGTTCGGCAACGATGAGGTTTACCTGGAAAAAGGCCTTACCAACCCCCGGCACATCGAAGTTCAGATTCTTGCCGACGGGCGTGGCAACGTCATTCATATGGGGACCAGAAACTGTTCCATCCAGAGGCGGCACCAAAAGATGATCGAAATAGCGCCTGCTTTTCTGCCTGAAGATCTTTGCAACACGATCTGCGATACGGCCGTGCAGGCCGCCCGCGCTTCCAATTATGTCAGCGCCGGGACAGTCGAATTTTTGCTGGACCGGGACGACAACTATTATTTCCTGGAGGTCAACACCAGGATCCAGGTAGAGCACACGGTCACCGAGATGGTGACGGGAATAGATATTGTGCGGGAGCAGCTTCTGGTCGCGGCAGGCCAACCCCTTTCAGTAGCCCAGAAAGACATATTCCTCAGGGGCGCCGCCATCGAGTTGAGGATAACGGCGGAGGACCCTAAAAGCAATTTTATGCCCAACCCCGGACTGATCGAGATATACCAATCACCTGGCGGCCACGGAGTGCGTATAGACGGCGCAGTCTATCAGGGTTACGAAATCCCCCCATTCTACGACTCGATGCTGTGCAAACTCACCGTTTACGGCCATACATGGAGGGAAGCCGTCGACCGGCTGCGCAGATCTCTCGATGGCTTTCTTATCGCAGGCGTAAAAACCACGATACCTTATTACAAACAAATAGTGACGGACCCTGATTTTATCGGCCAGAATTTCGACACCTCGTACATAGAAAAACATCCGCAACTTTTGAACTATCAGGAGCAAGTCCCGCCGATGGGCAAACTGGCCATCCTGGTGGCCGAAATAAATGCCTGGGGTTTTAACCCCCACGCGGAAGGTTAAGGGGCCCCCCTTTTGACATAACTTGCAGCTTCAATTAGAACTGGTTGGAGTTTGAGTAGATGCCTGAGCGCAACAGAGTCTCACCACATATGCCGGCCGGCGAAATCCTCGATTTCCTGCGCCACACTCCAGGGGTTTTTCTCACCAATAACGAGCGAGATGTTTCGCAGTCGGATTTCAAGTGCCGGATCATGCCCCAGACGACCCTCAAGGCCGCTCCCTATCGTGACGCGGCCGGGTATTTCGGTTTTGAGATATTCGGCGGGGCCACTGTTCATATCGACCTGATGAAAAAGCAGATAAACCCATTCGAGAAGCTGCGGCTGGTCCGCAAGGCCATGCCCAACACGCTTATCCAGGGCCTCTGCCGGGGGAGAAATTTATTCGGCTACAGGCCATACCCGGATAACGTGATCGAAATGACGGTGAGGCTTTGCTCCAAATATATCGACATCTGGAGGATGTACGATTTTTTGAACCACATCCCGAACCTTGTCGTCGCGGCAAACGCAGTGAAGGAGGCCGGCAAGGTCCTGATGCCCTGTCTTTGTTTCAGCACGGGCGTCGGGCATACGGATGATTTCTATGTTAAGAAAGTCGAAGAGAT
>JBELAB010000206.1:0-7297 GCA_049509275.1 Syntrophobacteraceae bacterium
AAGAATCAATAGGGAGGCGTATCACAGCCAAAGAGCTCGGAAGCTATCTTGGGCTTGACGTCAGCGTGGTGAGGAAGCATTATGCCGAGTTGGGTGGAGTGCGTATTGGCCGCCAATACCTGTTCTTTGAAAACTTAATCGTCGAGCACATCAAGAGGAATGCCAATGCCATATTGGGACAAAGAGAAGCAGAAGTGGCGGGGTGCAGTCATCAGAGAGGGGAACAAGAAGTATCACTTGTTCGACCTGAAATCAGATCCGAAGGAATGGGAAGTAAACCAAAAGGCTCTTCCGTTAGAAGAATTCTTAAACGGAACGCCCACGGCGTTTTCCCTCGCCGAATGGAGCGAGAGCTATCTTGACCACGTAAAGGCGAAATACGTTGACAAGACTTACGCTGAGAAGCAATTGGCTTTCCGGCGACTGTTCCAGAGCATTAAGGCTGATTCGGAACCCTCTCGTCTGCACCCTGGTCTAATCCTGAAGCACTTTAACCGGGAAGCCAAGGAGCGTAGCGGGAACGCCGCCAATAAAGATCGGAAGAACTTGATTGCGGGCTGGAATTGGGCCATAAAGTATCTTCCCGGCTGGCCGGATAAGAACCTGTTTGTAGTGGTCGAGCGCCAGCAAGCCGAACAATGCCCACGGTATATTCCCCCGGTTGAGGATTTCTGGAAAGTATTCGATTCTACTAAGAGCGAACAGGACAAAATTATGCTCTTGGCCTATCTGCACACGGCTGGCAGAAAAACAGAGCTTTTTGACCTGACCTGGGATGACATCGAATTTGACGCCAAGCGGTTGCGCCTTTGGACCCGCAAAAGGAAAGGCGGGCGTGAATACGATTGGATTCCCATGACCACAGAGTTACAGAAGGCCCTGGAATACTGGAGAGAGAATAGCTCCCTCCCTGAAAGCCCGTATGTCTTTGTCTGTGAGGACGCGTATAACTTGAGCCGGGATTTTTACGGCAAGCCTTTTGAATCCCGATGCCATTGGCTGCCCAAGCTATGCGAACGGGCAGGCGTGAAGAAATTCGGGTTTCATGCGATCCGGCACCTGTCAGCGTCAATCCTTGATGATGCCGGTTATCCGATAACTGTCATCCAAACCCTTTTGAGGCATAAAAGCGCTGCCACGACAGCCCGATACCTGCATAAGCTTCGAGGCATGAGGGCAGCCCTTGACGGTGCCTTTAAAAGGAAAAGCCGACCAGAAACTCTCGCACGAATCTCTGCTCGGCCCTTGTCAAATGTGGTGAATTTTCGGAAATCGACTCCTAAATCGACTCCTACCATTCACGGTACTAAGACGTTAACCAAGTAACCCCTTGGTTTTACTGCATAGTCCCAACGGGGTTCGAACCCGTGTCTCCGGCGTGAGAGGCCGATATCCTAGGCCACTAGACGATGGGACCGTGTGAAAAAAAATGGCTGGGGGACTAGGATTCGAACCTAGGTAGGCAGATCCAGAGTCTGCAGTCCTGCCGCTGGACGAAGCTGGCTGCATGGCTTAAGGCCTTTGACAGGATTTACAGGATTTACAGGATTTACAGGATTGCTCCAAAGTCAAGGTGAAAGCCGGCTGGAGGCTGCGTGTCAATTACAGATCGGATATAAAACTCAGAGGTTCGCAAGAACAGCCGACATCGGCTATGCGCGATCCGACTTTCTCAGCTTTTTTTCGAGCGCCCGTGCGAGGTGGGAGAGCGGGTAGGTCAGGAGCAGATACATTAAGGCGAGCGGCAGATAGGCTTCAAAAGTCTTGTAAGTAGTTGCGTTTACGACTTCTGATGCTTTGGTCAGCTCCCGGACAGATATTACCGACAGAAGGGATGAGTCTTTTATCAGCGAGACAAACTGCCCGGTTACGGGCGGAATGATCCGTCTGAATGCCTGTGGAAAGATAACATATCTCAGGGTCTGCCATCCGGTCAGACCGGTTGAGAGCGCTGCCTCAGACTGACCCCGATCGACAGACTCTATTCCGGCCCTGACTATCTCCGCTATGTATGCCCCCGAAAACGCCGCCAAGGCGACAACGCCTATTACGACGGCATTGTCGTAGCCAATAGCGGCCGCAAGGCAAAAATAGAATATATAGATCTGGATCAGGAGCGGGGATCCGCGAAAGAATATGACATAGAGCCTGGCGGCTTCCTTTGCGAAAGCGTTTCCTGAGATTCGTGCAATTCCACCCGCGAGGCCCAGTACATAACCCAGGCAGATGGCGGCCGTGGAGATGGCCAGAGTATAATAGAGCCCATAGAGGTAGAGCCTGCGGTATTCCCAGACGATGCGCCAGTTCCAGGAGTATTCCATCCGGCTGAGGAGCAGGTATAAACTCACGGTGAAACCCGCCAGTATTGCGGCGCAGGCGAAGACGTTCACCCTCTCCCGACCGCTACTCAATATCGTTGAAATACTTCTTTCGGAGTTCCTGATACCTTCCATCTGCTTTTATTGTCTCCAGGAAAATGTTCAACCAGTTGAGAAAATCGAAATCGCCGTTTTTTATTGCGATTGCATAAGATTCGTAGGTGAATGGTCTGAGAATTGCGTGAGTCGTTTCCGGGTTTTGGGCGTGGTGCCTGCCGATCGACAACTTGTCGTAGATAAAGGCGTCAGCCCGGCCCGAAACGACCTCCAGTACGCACGCGGTCTCTTCCTTGAACCGTTTCACCTCTGCTTTGGGGAACAGCCTCGCCATAACGAGGTCGCCGGTGGTGCCCAGTTTTACCGCCAAGATTCGGCCCTCAGCGTTCAACTGACCGATTTCGGAAACCTCCGGGGCCCTTTTGTTGCTGATGAGAGCACACAGGCCGGCCTCAAAATATGGTTGCGTGAACGAGACACTTTTTGCGCGCGCCGGCGTCCGGGTCATTCCGGAAATTATCACGTCTATCTTGTCTCCCTGGAGGGCGGGAATGAGGCCGCTGAATTCCATGTCCTTTATCTCGAGCCGGACGCCGAGTTCCCGGGCGGCAATCTTTGCCAGGTCCACATCGAAACCGATGGGCTGCCCGTCGGTGTCCGCGTATTCAAACGGGAAAAATTCAACTTCCATTCCCACTATCAGCCTGTTGCGTTTTATCACCTGATTGAGAGTGCTCGCTTCGTATATTTCGAACGTGGTCACCGCCAAACAGGACGGGACCGGCAGCAAGATGCAAATACACACAGCGATCAGACATATCTTAAACCGGTCTGTCATAGCTCTTTCCTTTTCCGCGCAGGCTATGCTTTTCTTTATAGTTTCCAGGGGGGGAAGCATTCTTGCCTTGTGTGATTTAATAGTGCGACCATAATCGATAATCTGGTATAATTGATTGAACGGGACCTGGAATTAAATCTTCTGCCGGAGGTTAAATTTATGGCCACTGTAGTGCCTGAAGGCGAAGCGTTGCGCAGGGCTGTAAAGTGGATTTCAGCCGAGATCAACTACAACCCGGACAAATCTGTGCAAAAACTCTTGAATGAAGCCGTCACGCTATTTGACCTCTCGCCGAAGGACACTGAGTTTCTCATGTCTTTTTACAAAAAAGGGGGAAGTTCCTCGGAAGCAAATTGATTTGCTGTGCAAAGGAGCACGCTGAACGTTTCGATCCTTTCTACAGGCCCGCCTGCACCAAATCGTGCAACCTTATGATTCCGGCCACCTTATCGTCGCCATCCAGGACTGGAAGCACTGAAATCTGTGAAGGGCGGTTTTCCATCAGGTTCAGGGCTTCGGCCGCCATTCGGCTGTCATGAATAAGGACCGGATTTCTGGTCATCAATTTATCGATTTCGATATTCAACAGGTTTTCATGCTGCTGTACCGCCCGGCGCAGGTCCCCATCCGTAAAAATCCCCAGAAGAGCGCCAAGCGAAGAGACAACCAGGACCGCTCCCATCGCTTTGCCAGTCAACGTTATAAGTGCGTCCCGCATAAGCGTTCCGCCCAATACCACGGGCAGATTGTCTCCCGAATGCATAATGTCCTTAACCCGGAAGAGCAACCGCCTGCCTAAAGCGCCGGAGGGATGCAGCCTGCTGAAGTCTTCAGTGGAAAATCCCTTGAGAGTCAGAAGACACCCCGTCAGCGCGTCTCCCAGGACCATCGCGACAGTGGTGCTGCTGGTGGGGGCAAGATTGAGGGGGCATGCTTCGGACTCTACAGTTGCATCCAGACAGATATCACAATCCCTGGCAAGAGTGGAACTCGCTCTTCCAACAATTGCTATCGTTTTGAGGCCCAGCCGCTTGAACATTTGAAGGAACTGAAGCACCTCGACGGTTTCACCGCTGTTGCTGAGAAACAGGCCCAAGTCTCCGCGCTGTATTATCCCCAGATCTCCGTGCATTGCTTCGACCGGGTGAATGAAAATCGATGGCGTGCCGGTGCTGGAAAGGGTCGCCGATATCTTGCCGGCGATAATTCCCGACTTCCCCAGCCCGGTTGCTATGACTTTCCCCCGCATCTCGCTGAGGCATAGGACCGCCCGTTCAAATTCGGGACCGATTCGGGCATGAAGGGATTCAAGGGCGATTATCTCCTTTCGGACCAAATCTTTTGCAAGGTTGAGACATGAAATCATATATTCTTCTCGGCTGTCATGCGGCTTTTTCCGGATTTTTAGTTTCCCTGCCGGGACGGAAAATCCTTCTTTTCCGAATCGGATACCAGCAGTGTCTGTTCAGGCGTTTTCTCATAACACCGCTTTTACAGAAAGGCAAGCAAGCTGAGCATATTGGGGGCAGTCGGAAGGCGCCCCGCTAACGCCCAACACGATTGATAGACCCTGCGTAGCGGGCGCCTTCCGCGCTCCGCGAAGTACACCGCTGAGGGGTGCCCGCAATCGTTATGGCATTTTCCTGCACAGTGTTGTTCATAAGTCTGTCTTACGAGTGATTGGGAATCAGGCCGCCCGTTTTCTTTCGGGCGCAGTAACTGTGCCAACCACCGTTTGCCCTGCATACTCTCCTCAATGCACGCATGGATTGAGCGTTTTAGTTTTTCCACCAAGCCCCCGGTAATTTGAGCCGGCCCTGAATAATGTAACGATTTGATTCCTAAATTCTTCCAACCGGCATAAGGAGAAGCGGGCTTTCGCCGGACCGAAGACCCAAGGCATTTTTAACCTCATCGTCACGAAAGGCGCCGACCACGACAGTGCCCAGGTTGAGCGACACGGCCTGGAGGTGAATGTTTTGAGCGGCATGGCCCGCCTCCATGAAAATGTAGCGGATTCCCCGCTCCCCATATTTCCGGGTGGTCCGTTCGAAAATGGCGCAAATCGCAATCGTGGCAGGCGCACTGGAGATCATCGACTGCCCAAGAGCCGCCACGGCAAGGTCGTGTCTTATATCCTTTTCGTCTTTATACAGGACTGCGTGATTTGCGCAATCGTAACTGTAGGAACCGCAGAGCAGTCCGTCCACCCTGCCTGCCACGAGTTGAATTTCCAAAGGATAGAGCGCCCCGGCAGAAGGACAGGTCCGGTAACCGCCCGGCCTGATTATCCCCTGTGCAGCCCAGAGCAGCTGAGAAATTTCCTTGAGGTCCAACGGGGCTTCCTTATAATTCCTTATCGACCTTCTCCCCAGAAATGCAGCCTCGACGGGAAGTTTCCCATCATGAGCAGGCCCCGGCAGTTCTATCCTCTTACCCGAAAGATTCATGGTCCCCTCCAACTATCTGTTGTTTACTCTTACCTCATGGGACAAGAACAGGGATGCAAACTTGAATAAGAGTATTACAAAGGCCCTTCGCTATCAATACCGGTTATTTGACAGACACCGGCCTGGTGTCCTGAGTCAAAGATACGCAACATAACCAGCGCCTATAGAAGGACATCCTGACGCATGTCACCCCGGCGCAGGCCGGGGTCCAGAACTTTGCGAAATTATTGAAAATATCTGGACTCCGGCTTCCGCCGGAATGACGGCCTGTGTGCACAGGACCTATGTAAAGAATTTCTAACTCAGGACACTGGAAGAGTTGCGCGGGTCAGGTTCTGCAAACTCGATCGGGAATTGTTTAAGATTTTTCGGGAACATTCCTGATTTCGGGAACGCAGTAAGGCACTCGACCCATAGATTTTATTTGAGATCATGTTTAAAACGACGCAGAAAAGGGGCGCGTCCTCTGTCCCCAGTGCAGCAACGGCACAGTCCACTCCAGGGGCGGTGTTCAGGACGGTTTGCTTTTGTCGGTTGAATATGTTAGTAAAGCTTTTGTGAGTGCCGAAAAAACCTCTTGGCCGTGCTAGACGGGGAGCTAGCGGTGCCCTGTAGCCCGAGATCCGCTTCAGCGGGGTTGAATCCCCTTTCGAAGGACCCGGTGCTGAGCAGGCCGTATCTAATTGCGGCGCCGGTTGGACGCCACGCAACAGACGAGTACGAACCCCGTCAGGTCCGGAAGGAAGCAGCGGTAAGTACCCCCGGCTGTGTCGCGGTCTAATCTGGCCTGGTTGCCGGAAGGTGTGCGGTCTGTGTTGGCCAGTTCGACGGAGGGTGCACGGCCAAGTCCTTTTTCGGATCTGACCTCACATTTTGGAATCCCGCCTTAAATTCCTCCAAAGTTCTTTCGAACATGCTCGGATACATAACCGGAAAAGAGGACAAAATGAGATTGCACTACATTCAGCACGTAGCGTTCGAAGGGCCGGCCAATATCCAGGGTTGGGCCGAAAACCAGGGCTGGCAAATATCGGGAACCCACCTTTACAGGCTGGAAAAGCTTCCCAGTCCGGATGAACTGGACTGGCTGGTAATAATGGGAGGCCCGATGAACATATATGAAGAAAAGGAATACCCCTGGCTTGCGGCTGAAAAAAAGTTCATCGGGACAGCCATAGAAAAGGGCAAAATTGTGCTCGGCATTTGTCTGGGCGCACAGTTGATCGCCGGCGTCCTGGGAGGCCGGGTCGTGCGCAACAGGTACAAGGAAATCGGGTGGTTTCCGGTCAGGCTCAGGCCAGAAGGGCTCGAATCGGCGCCTTTCCGGGGGTTCCCGAACAATTTCCCGGCGTTTCACTGGCACGGCGACACCTTCTCTCTGCCCCCGGGGGCGGCCATGCTTGCCGAGAGCGAAGCCTGCCCGGCCCAGGCGTTCTCAGCCAATGGCGGCCGGGTACTCGCCCTGCAGTTTCACCTGGAATCGTCGATCGACAGCATACGTGCGCTGATTCAAAATTGTTCGAATGAACTTGTCGATGGTAAATACATTCAGAGCGCCGACGCCATTTTGCGGAACACTGAAAATTTCTCCGGAATCTATAATACGATGCTCCTGCTGCTCGAAAACATGAAGA
>JBELAB010000207.1:0-5958 GCA_049509275.1 Syntrophobacteraceae bacterium
CTTTGAGGAAAAGCAGGTTCGTATATCATGTCGAGATGGTAGAGCATTGCCTGACATCGGTGATTGTTGAAAGGAGATTTGTTTAAATGATTAACGTGTCAGAAAAGGCCGAAGACGTTTTGAAGGATTATTTCAAGGAAAAGGAGATCACTCCGATCCGGGTTTTTCTCCAGACCGGTGGCTGAGCGGGTCCATCCCTGGCGATGGTTCTGGACGAACCAAAAGAAACAGATGACGTGTATAAAATAAACGGCTTTACAATGCTGGTCGATAAGGAGCTTCACGAACAAACCAAGAACATTACAGTAGATTATGTCTCCTCCGGGATGGGTTCCGGCTTCCGGGTGGCATCCGAAATACCTGTCGGCTCGGGGAGCGGCTGTTCGCCTTCGTGTAGTTGCTAGCAGACAGCCATATTTATAATAAGAGGCCGGCCTGTTTACCGGCCTCTTATTATAAAACCCTGCCTGCATTCCCGGCAAAGGTTTTGTCGCGGTGACCCACGAGAACATCCGGACCCCAAAGTCATTTCGCAATCCCAATGACGCTGCAAGCTACCCGCGCGCCTGAGGCGCCCGGCGGTTGGGTTTTGAAATCGTCGGCCCGGGCGTGAACTATTACCGAGCGGCCAATGATCGATTTTGGTCCTTCGAGGCTGATAATATTGTCGGTCACTTCGAGTCTGGCCAAGCCGTTCTTGTCGGCTTCGAGATTACCAAGATCGCCAACGTCGCGTTTTTCGGCTTTGGGTCCCGCATGGGGCATATCAGTGGGATTGAAGTGGCCGCCTGCGGAATTGGCTTCGGGGGAGGTGCAGTTTCCGAATTCATGAACGTGAAATCCGTGCGGGCCCGGCGACAGGCCCTCGATGTTAGGGGAGTATTTGAGATGGGCAATTCAAAAATTGAGGGAACGGCGTCATTTCTCATCCTGGCAGGCATTCTGGCCGCTCTCGACCAGTTGACAAAATACCTGCTTGTCAACGCGATTCCGCTGAACACCGGGATTCCCATAATTCCCGGTCTCTTTAATCTCGTCCATGTTCACAATACGGGAGGGGCTTTCAGCCTCTTGGCAGGGCCGGGATATCCATGGCGGCAACATGTTCTCATAGGGCTAACCATGGTGGTGGTCGCCGCAATCGCCTATGCATACGGAAAAGCCGGCAAAAAGGACAACTGGACCCGAATTGCGTACGTTTGTATTACCGGGGGGGCCATCGGAAATCTTATCGACCGCATTAGATTAGGGGAAGTGATCGATTTCCTGGACGTGTACGTGAGAAACCGGCACTGGCCGGCCTTCAATGTAGCCGATGCCGCCATTTCTACGGGCGCTGTAATGCTGCTGGTCTCGCTCATAAGAAAAAGGTGATCGCTCCCCCGTCCGGATACCTGCGACGCAAGGTTCATCAGTACCCCAACTCCTCTCCAACCAATTTTACGTGGATACGGCCTTTTATTCTATGGCCCTCGATGATGCTCCACATGTTGCAGATGCGTTCAGCCGACCGGCAGTCGTGGCACAGTCCGTTGGCCATGCAGGGTGCTTCGATGCCGATACGAATCGCGTTCACGGGCGCAACGTAGTGTTTGATCCTGGCAATGGCGGAATCCAGGTCGGGGGCCACTTTATTCATTCCCACCACGAGGATCACTTTTTCGGGGCCGAACATCATGGCCGCCACACGGTTTCCCAGGCCGTCCAGGTTGACGAGTCTGCCGTCCAGTGTGATGGCGTTGGAACTGGCGATCATTACGTCCGCGTTGAGCCCCCTGCGCCTCTCTGCCAGGTTTTCCTGCTCAGTAAGCCCGTGCTTGAAAGGATCGATTATATTCACTTCCGGCAGAGCGGCTATTCTTTTCCACAGGCCCATCGAAGTGGTGGTAATCGAACCGCAGCGATAAACGGTCGCCCCATGGGGGATCATAGCCAGCACCTCGTCGGCCGCCTGGGCGGCGGTGGCCGCATAACTGCCTTCAATGCGGCGCTTTTCGAGGTTTTGAATGATTTGCTGTGCGGCTTTTTCGTTCCAGCTTATCTGGTTTTTATCCATCTCCAACCTCCCTGGATCCTTGAAACAGCTTAAATGTGAACCTGACCCTTTGATTGCCCTAGGGCGTCAGAACTATTTTGCCGAACATCTCGCCCCGCTGCATAATCTCAAACCCGCGCCTGCCCTCGCTTAGAGGAATCACTTCTCCGACGATGGTCTTGAGCCTGCCGCTCCACAGCAAGCGGGTAATATCGTGAAAGTCCTGCGGGGTGCCCATCGTGCTCCCGATAAGGCTTATCTGCTTGCCGAATATCCTGCGGACGTCGATTTCGACCTGCGGACCGCTGGTATTTCCAACGATTACTATCCGGCCTCCCCTGGCCACCACGGCCATGCTGATGTTAAGGGTGGCGGCGCCTACATTGTCCACCACGAGATCCACCCCGCGTTTTGCGGTCAGTCTCTGGAGTGCCTTGCCCCAATCTGTCACAGAGCGGTCGATCACGAAATCGGCGCCCAATTCGCGGGCTTTTTTCGCTTTTTCGGCGTTGCCGGCTACCACATAGACGGTGGCACCTGCCATTTTGGCGACCTGTATGGCTGCGGTGTTTACCCCTCCACCGGCGCCGACTACCAGCACAGTTTCGCCGGCCTGGAGCTTTGCCCTGTTTATCAACATCCGCCAGGCCGTGAGGGTTACCAGGAGCGGAGCGCAGGCTTCGGGGAAATCAATGTTGTCAGGCATTGCCACCAGATTTTTTGCAGGCGCCGCCACATACTTCGCGAACCCTCCGCGAATATGCTCGCCGATAATCATATACCCGGGGCTCATGGAGTGTTCGCACCGGTCCGTGAATTCATCTTCGATCGGATTTATTACATGATAGATCACAATCCGCTGGCCGGTTTCAAATCCTGTTACGCCCTCGCCCAGACCTGCCACAACTCCTGCTATGTCTGATCCGCCCCAGTGGGGCATCTCAAGATCAAGGCCGGGCCATCCGTGCATGACAAATATATCGAGGTGGTTCAGAGCACAGGCTTTGACTTCAACAAGCACCTCGCCTTTACCGGGAATGGGATCGGCAACATCTTCGTACCTGAGAACATCGAGACCGCCATGCTGGTGAAAACAAAGGGCTTTCATCTCTTTTTGCGATCCTTTTCGTTAGAGGAATGGTTATTCTTCTGCAAAACGCCTTATCCATAGCTAAACGTCATCTGCGGTATTTCAAGTGCCGCAGCGAAGAAAACGGACCTCGGATGTCGAATATGGATCTGCAGAAGCGCTGAAAATGCAGCAAAAGAATCCGGCGCCCATGAGCAGGGCGGCTCGACCATGAAGCGATTCATATTGAAAAGGCGTCGCCGGGGGCCTATTATTACCGGTAGAAACAAAGACAGTACTACTTTTGCCATGCTCGGGATGTTAAAGAGAACTAATTTAATGACTGCAAGTAATCAAAATATCAAGGATTTCGCCAGATCGGCTTTTCCTCCCAATTTTCGAGGCCGGGAAAGGGGTGAGCTATGAAAAAGCCCATTCCAAAGAGCCGCACGCCAAAAAGGAGGACCATCCGCTGGATTGTTTTTGGCTTGTTTTCAATTTTCCTCTGCCTTTCCCTGGTCGGGGGCATCGCGGTTTTTGCGCTCTATCTGCAAATCGATCGGTCGCTCCCCAGCGTGGAGGCCCTGAAGGAGTATCACCCTCCGCTGGTCACCAGCGTATATTCGGCCGACGGTGAGCTGATAGGCGAATTCTTTTTCGAGCGAAGATACCTGGTTCCGCTCGATGAGCTTCCCCAGCATCTCATAAAGGCATTTATCGCCGCTGAGGATACGCGGTTCTACGAGCACGGCGGGGTGGATCTGATCGGAATTTTTCGCGCCATGCTGAAGAACATACAGGCTGGTGAAATCGTCCAGGGGGGAAGCACCATAACCCAGCAGGTTGTCAAATCCCTGCTTCTTACCCCCGAACGCACTTTCATGCGTAAGTTCAAAGAGGCCCTTCTCGCCCACCGGATCGACAGCAGCCTCAGCAAAAACGAGATTCTCTATCTTTACCTGAACCAGATTTATTTCGGCGCTGGAGCCTACGGGGTAGAGGCGGCTGCCAGGGCCTATTTTGACAAACACGCGAGCGAACTGGACCTTGCGGAAGCTTCCCTTCTGGCCGGTCTGCCCAAAGCCCCCAACCGCTTTTCTCCGATTCATCATTTTTCTGTGTCACGCGAAAGGCAGCGTTACGTATTGCAGAGGATGGTGGATTCGAACTTCATTACTTTCGCTGAAGCCCGCGAAGCTTTGGCAAAGCCGCTGCAGATCGCAAAGTCCAAGCGCTGGGCGGTCAAAAAGATGGACTATTTCACCGAAGAAGTCCGGCGGCAGGCCGAGACTCGTTTCGGACGCGACATGCTCTATCAGGAGGGGCTTATTATCCAGACGACTCTGGACCTCAAAGCGCAGCGAATCGCGGAAAAAGCGCTCGACCAGGGTCTTCGCGAGCTCGATAAACGGCATAAACAGTATCGCGGGCTGCACGTCAATGTCCCAAGGGATGATTGGCCGAGCGCTCTTCGAATCCTTAGTCAATCCAATGGAGAGTTGGAAGAAGGCAAGGTGGTGGCGGGGTTGGTAGAGGAATTTGACGTCAAATCCAGGACGATTTCTCTGGACCTTGGCGGCGCAAAAGCGAAGATCCCCCAGCCGGGTTGGCAATGGGCGGATATTTCCAATAAACGCGCCGAGAAGATTTTCCGTAGCGGCGACGTCCTGAGAGTGAAACTGGGCAAGCGGCAGGAACAAGCTATCTGGATTGGTTCCGTTGAGCAGGACCCCGGGATGGAAGGCTCGCTGATGTCCATTTCACCGGTTACCGGCCGAGTCATATGCATGGTGGGAGGGCGCAATTTCGAAAAGAGCCAGTTCAACCGGTGCACGCAGGCGGTGCGGCAGCCGGGGTCTGCGTTCAAGCCCGTAATTTATGCGGCTGCGCTCGATAAGGGCTACACGGAGTCCTCCATACTGATCGACTCGCCGATTACCTATTACGACCACACCTCGAAAGGCTCCTGGACCCCCTCCAATTACGACTGCCAGTTCTGGGGGCCGATCCTGCTCCGAAAAGCCCTCATCCATTCGCGGAACGTGGTTACCGTAAAGCTCCTCGAATCAATCGGGGTAAGCTACACGATCAATTACGCCCGGCAACTTGGAATAATATCTCAGCTTACCCCGACTCTGTCGCTCGCGCTTGGGGCCTCCGGCGTGACGCTCCAGGAGTTGCTCACGGCCTACTCCGTCTTTCCCGGTCAGGGTGAGCGGGTTGAGCCATATCTTATAGAAAAAGTTTTGGACCGATACGGCAATCTGATAGAGGAACACCAGGTAAAAAAAGAAGAGGTAATATCGGCTAAAACCGCCTACCTGATTACCGACCTGCTCCAGGGGGTTGTGAGGGAGGGGACCGGGACAAAAGCAAAAGAGCTGAAGAAGCCCGCCGCCGGGAAAACGGGAACCACCAACGAACTCAAGGACGCCTGGTTCATAGGTTTTACTCCTTCGGTGCTCACAGGCGTCTGGGTAGGCTACGACGACCATACCGTCTCCCTTGGAAAGGGAGAGACCGGCGGGCATGCGGCCTGTCCGATCTGGGTCTATTTCATGAAAGAGTATCTGGCAAACAAGCCCGTTGAAACATTCCCAATACCTGAGGGCATTATTTTCGCCAAGATAAATGGATCTTCGGGGGCGGTTGCCCAAGGGGACGAGGAGGGGGCGGTCTATGCGGCTTTTGCCGACAAAATTCCGGCTCCTGGCTCCGGACCGAAGCTGGAAGGCGAGGAGACGGCTTTGGAAACAGTCGATGGCCAGCCCCAGTTGAGACAGGTACAGCCTGCTTCGGGTGATTCTTACTTCAAGTCGGAGCTGTATTGAAAGTGGCAAGATAATTCCAGCCA
>JBELAB010000208.1:0-5952 GCA_049509275.1 Syntrophobacteraceae bacterium
GTATATTGTATACTATAGCATACGGCTGGCCCCCCTGCAAGGGTAGACATTTGTCTACCAAGGTATATGAACCAGGGCCGGCGCTGCAATGATTTCATGAGCCGGAAAATCCTAATCCCTACGAACTCAGCCCATCCATACCGGCCGTTGATAATCGAGGAATGTGGCGGCAAAGCCGGGATGAAGCCACCTGCTTCAAAAATGAGCCGGTGAGCGTACACTCATTTGGCTAAAAAATTGGCATGGGAATTGCTCTTAAAGCAGCAGCCAAAACGGAATTTGAGAAAAAGTATACACAATGCCCGGACATTGGAGCGGCTAATGGCAAACACTTCCAAAGGAGCGGTACGGCGGTCCGGGTGCTGTTCACTCCCACATACCTGACTGTCCCCGTTGCAGATTTGATGATTTTAGTATTGATATTTACATCAGCGGCACTCTTGTTCTCCTTTCATATGAGGCTTCTAATACATAACGAAAGACGGTTTTAAAACAATACTTCAACGCTGGGTGGCAGACTACAAGGCAAGGAGGATAACATGTGTAAAAAACAGGGTCGGCTGAGAAGGCTGCCTGAAATCGAGTGCTTATTCCCAAGTACGGTGCAGGAAGCCCTGTCTATGCTGGAAAAGCATAATGGCTCTGCCAGGGTAATTTCCGGAGGAACTGACATAATCAACAAACTGAAAAGGCGTGATTTAACTGCACACTACATAATTGACTTGAAAGCAATTGTCGGCCTCAATTTCATCCGGAATGATCCTGAAGGATTGAGGATCGGGGCGGTTACGACCTTAAATGATATTCTGGAATCGCCGCTTGTATGTGAACTTTACCCGATCATTACGGATGCTCTATCCGTCTTGGCGTCTCCTCAGATTAGAAACACAGCTACGATGGTGGGAAACCTGTGTAATGCCGTTCCCTCCGCTGACTCCGCGCCTCCCTTGATCGCCTTGCAGGCTAAATTGAAGGTTATAAACCTCGAAAAGGAAAGAATGGTTTCGGTTGAGGATTTTTTTACAGGCCCTGGTGCAACCGTGCTGGCTCCGGGTGAACTGGTGACGGAGATTTTGATCCCCTCTCCGCCTGCTCCGGGAGCAGGAACATATCTGAAACATCAGCTCAGAGCGGAAATGGATCTGGCAATGGTGGGAGTGGGCGTCTATCTGGCGCTGGATGCAAAAAAGTCGGTCTGTAAAGATGCCAGGATAGTGCTTGGGGCCGTTGCCCCGGTTCCCATGCGGGCCAGAAAGGCAGAAGATATTTTGAAAGGGAAAGTGCTCGATAACAATTTGATCGAGACTGCCGCCCGGATTGCTTCCGAGGAATCCAAACCGATCGATGACATAAGGAGTTCCGCCGAGTACAGGAAAACCATAGTTGGGGTGCTGACAAAGAGGGCTATCCGGCAATGTCTTGACAGGGCATGAACGGGACTTCAGGAGAGAACAGAAAGCACAGTGATCAGATGTGTTCGGGAATATCTTTAAGTATTGCTCCATTCGTTAGACTCTTATTGAACATTAAATATACAACCTGGAGGACCGAGGAATGAAACAGGTAATGAGCTTTAAAATAAATGGAATGATATTCGAAGAAGAGATTGATCATCGCAGGACCCTTCTGGAGGTTCTACGGGAGAATTTCGGATTATTAGGCACCCATAAGGGTTGTGACGAAGGCCAGTGCGGCGCGTGCACGGTCCTGGTTGACGGCAAGGCTGTCAATTCATGCCTGGTTCTGGCCGCCAGTGCTCAGGGAAAAGAAATCACGACAATTGAAGGTTTGGCCCAGGGAGATAAGCTCCATCCGATACAGGAGGAATTCATCAATGCCGGAGCAATCCAGTGCGGGTTTTGCACTCCGGGGATGATCCTGACGGCCAAGGCCCTTTTGGACAAGAATCCCGATCCGACTGAAAACGAAATCAGAAACGGCCTCTGCGGGAACTTGTGCCGTTGTACGGGCTATTTTCAGATCATAGAAGCAGTATCGAAAGCGGCCGAGCGAATGAGAAAGGAGGCTTAGATCATGAAGGATGAATTTTCGAATATCGGTAAAAGGATTCCGAAAGTCGACAGTGCCCTGAAAGCCACCGGGAAGGCCGCATTCGGTGCTGATTCTTTTTTGCCGGGCATGCTTCACGGGAAAGTACTAAGAAGCACGGTTCCCCACGCAAAGATTGTGAATATCGACGCCGGCGCCGCACTGAAACTTCCGGGAGTAAAGGCGGTTATTACAGGGAAAGATTTTCCGTGGGGTCTGAAATTCGGATTTAGTGCTGAATATCGCGATCAGGCGCCCCTGGCGCAAGACAAAGTCCGGTACATCGGGGATGAGGTGGCGGCTGTGGCTGCCATAGATGAGGATATAGCAGAAGAAGCCCTGGACCTCATCAAGGTTGACTACGATATACTTCCCGCTGTTTTTGATCCATTCGAAGCTATGAAGGAAGGGGCTCCTCTCATTCACCAAGATAAGCCCAATAACATATGCGCGGAATCACACATAGGATTTGGCGATGTGGAGAAGGGATTTCAGGAGTCGGATCACGTCAGGGAGGACGAATTCCGAACGCAGGCTATCAAACACGGCTTTATAGAGCCTCATGCCGCTTTGGGTCTTTGGGACTCTTCAGGTAAGGCGACGATCTGGGCGAACAAACAGAGTCCGTATGTTGCAAGCAGAAAGATGGCCATGGCGCTTGCCCTTAAGCCAAGTCAGCTAAGGCTCGTTCAAACATTTATAGGCGGCGGTTTTGGGTCGGCGCGGTCCGATCCCCATGCCCTCGATTTTTGTGCGCTCATGTTATCCAGGAAGACAGGCAGGCCGGTAAAAATTGTTTACACGATGGAAGATGTCCTGGTCATGGGCGAAATGCGCCATCCGTTCTATCTGAAGGTCAAAACGGGAATGAAGAAGGACGGAACTTTAAAGGCCATGCAGATATACGTTGTGGCAGACGGAGGGGCCTTTACCAGCATAGGCCCGATCACAATAAACCTGGCTGCGCTTTCCACAGATTTGCCTTTCCACGTTCCCAACGTCCAGTACGATGCCGTCCGTGTTTTCACCAATAAGGGCCACTGTGGATCTTTGAGAGGACATGGCGTGCCGCAGGTGAGATGGGCCCTGGGGCAGCAGCTCGACATGATGTGCAATGATCTGGGGCTCGATATGGCCGAAGTGAGCATCAAAAATGCCGTCCATACGGGCGATATAACCCCGCGAGGCTTGAAAATTGAGAGTTGCGGTTTGACGGAGTGCATCGAGAAGGCGGTAGCGGCGTCAGGATGGAAAGAGAAAAAAGGTAAGCTGCCTCCTTATCACGGCATCGGTATGTCAGCCGGTTCGTACTATACGGGGGTGAAGATCAGCGGCCATAACTCAGCCTCATGCATCATAAGAATGAACGAGGATGGAACGGCTTCGGTCCAGACAGGCGCAACGGATATCGGTCAGGGCTCGGGTACGGTCATATCTCAGATTGTGGCAGAGGTTCTTGGTTTGAGGATGCAGGATATTACGATTAATTGCGGAGTAGATACGGATTTTACACCGCTCGACCCTGGTACCTATGGATCTCGGGTGACTTTCTTCTCCGGAAATGCCGCGAAGCTGGCAGCCGAGGACGCCAGGAGACAAATGGCTGAACAGGCTGGTATAATGCTTCAAGTAAAACCCGAAGATCTCATCTTCAAAGATCGAAAAGTGTATACAGCAGCCAATCCTGAAAAAACATTGAAAATAGACTCGCTTATCAGGCACATCGGACAAAAGATGTCATCAGCGAATAAGACCGTATGGGGACGGGCCAACTATGACTTCGATCTCCCTTACCTGGACTTCAAGTCAGGGAGAGGGAACGTTTCCCCGGCTTATGCTTTTGGAGTGGATGTGGTAGAAGTGGAAGTAGATCCCGAGACCGGAAAGATCACTATCGTGAATATGGTTGGGGCCCATGATGTGGGCAGGGTATTGAACCTCAGTAATTGCGTCGGTCAGGTGAACGGGTCATGGATAATGTGCCAGGGGCAGGCAATGTTCGAGGATCTAAAGAGGGACCCTGCCGATGGTCATGTGCTCAATCCGAACTTCTTGGAGTATAAGTTACCGACTTCTATGGATATTCCGCTTAAGGTCGAACACATTCTGGTGGAAAGCATTGATCCGAATGGTCCGTTTGGAGCGAAGGAGGCAGGCGAAGGGGCCTCAGTCGGCTGGTTGCATGCATTCGGCAATGCAGTGGCAAACGCAGTAGGTGAGAGGTTTTACGATCTTCCGATCACCCCGGAAAAGGTCCTGCGCGCCATCAAGAAGAAGCAGAGTGAAACCGGTGCTTGACTAATCACGGAGGGGGAACAATGAACACCAGACTAATCGGAGCCGTCCTTTTTGGCCTAATCGGCCTGGTTGTGGCGATAGTGGCCCCTGTAGTGGCTCTGACCCATGCCGGCAACCTGGTTATGGGCACCATCGTAATCACTTTGGGCCTGTGGATCTTTCGCCCCTGGGGAATACCGTATACCACCGGATGCTCTATTCTGCTGGCCGGATGCCTCGTAGCCGGGCTGAAGTACCCGGTGGTTATGAGCGGGTACGCAAGCCCGGCCCTGTGGGTGCTGATTCCGGCCCTGTATTTCGGGTATGTCTTACAAAAGACCGGCCTGGGAAGAAGGATAGTTTTCTGGGTCCTCAAGATGTTCCGCCCCAGCTATCTGACCATAGTCTTGGGGTGGGTGTTCGTAGGGATCATTTTGTCGTTGCTCACGCCCTCCATTACAGTGCGTGTGGCCATCGTCATACCCATTGCGCTGGGAACCGTGGAGGCCTGCCGCCTGGGATTCGGCAGTCGTGAAGCCAGCCTGATCACATTGACGGCCTTCGGCATGGCCATTTTGCCGGGGACCGGCTGGCTGACCGGCTCCCTTTGGGGTCCTATCCTCACCGGAATGTTTCCTGCCGAGTTAAAGTCAATGGGAAATTCGACTGCCTGGGTAGAGGGCATGGGCCTGTTTTGGCTGGTGGTGACGGTGACCTACATCATATTGCTCTATGTCCTGCTGCGGCCGGGAAAACCACTGGCGCTCGAACGGCATGCCTTCAAGGAAGAGTATGAGAAGCTGGGTCGGATATCCAAACAAGAGGCGGTCAGTCTGGCTATTTTGGTGGGGGCCTTCCTGATGTTCTCCACCGAGAGCATTCACCACATCCCTACCGCAGCTACGGCTCTGGGCGCTTTCTTTTTGCTGGCTATATTTGGAGTGATCACCTCCGCCGACATCGGGGTCGGTGTGAACTGGGATATCATACTCTTTCTGGGCGGAGCCATCTCCCTGCCGGCAATCTCTGATGCTTCCGGCATCGCCAAATGGCTGGCAGGTCTTCTCGATCCGGTAATATCCGCCCTGGCTGTTAACCCCGTGTCCTTTTTGTTTATTTTTGTCCTTTTTTACTGGATACTCCGCTTCTTCGATGTAAGCTGGGGCTTTGCCACTGCAGCCTTGCTGGCGCCCATCATGGTGCCCTTGCACTCTAAGTTCGGGATTCACCCCATAATAGTGGCCACTGTTTTCGCCATCGGCGGCAATGCCTTTTTCATGGCCTATCAACAGCCCTTTGCCATGATGGCGGACGCAATTTCCAAGGGCACCGCTTGGAATAACAAATATCTTTCCCTGGGGGGTCTGGCGTACGGCATTGCGGCGATAGTGGGTCTGCTTGTCTGTATTCCCTACTGGAAGGCCATAAAGTTCATCCCTTAATTTAATCTCTGAAGCCGTGGAAAGCTCTACCGGCTTCGAACGGGAGGAGGTTTGATTGAGCAGCTCTCATGAAAAATTGCATCGAATAACTCGATCTCTACCGCTCTATCGGCCTGTAATACAAATCAATCTGTTTCCCGATGCATAGGTTCTGCTGCGTTACCGTACGTGGCGGAGGTTTAAG
>JBELAB010000209.1:0-5917 GCA_049509275.1 Syntrophobacteraceae bacterium
GCATGGAAACTCGACGTTATCACCCGTTATAACAAGATACGAGGAGAATGCTCGCGACGGGCGCATGGCCCTGTGTCACTCGGCTGCTTAAATTGTAAGTAGTTTCCGTCCGGGTTTCCGGATGGACATAAGTCATGGAAAGAAGAATCATATGAATATAAGAGTAAAAGCCTTTTTATTGCAAACAATCACGTTTCTGATCATGGCCCTGGCTTTGTTCGTTCCGGCCGGCACGGGCGCCTGGGCTGCCGGATGGGCCTACCTGCTGCTTTTCGCTCTCTTCAGCATCGCCATCACGCTGTGGCTGTTCAGGCACAGCCCCGGTTTGCTTGAAGAGCGCATGAGGCTCAAACCTCAAAAAGCCTGGGATAAGATGTTTATCGCAGCCGTGTGCATCGTTTTTCTTGTCTGGCTGGTCCTGATCCCGCTGGACGCCGTTCGGTTTCACTGGTCCCGGATGCCCGTATGGCTTCAAGCGGTGGGCGTTATCGTCCTGCTCTTCTCGTTCCATCTCTTTTATCTTACCTATCGTGAAAACCCATACCTGTCGGGGGTGGTGCGCATCCAGGAAGATCGAGGACAAACGGTGGTGTCAACCGGACCATACCGCTATGTGCGCCATCCAATGTACAGTGGAAGTTTCCTTTACTTTCTGGGGACGGCCCTTTTGCTGGGGTCCTGGTACGGCGTGCTTTTCGAACCGGTATTCGCAGGCATGATTGTCGTGAGAGCGGTATTTGAGGAACGTCTGTTGCGCGAACAGCTCAAAGGCTATGACGCCTACATGGCAAAGGTTAAATACCGCTTTATCCCGAATGTATGGTAATAGAGCGAGCCGTGGGATCGAAGGACCAATTCCCGAATCCATAAGTCGCTAAATTTACTGTTTTATGCCCGATAAGCGATCATAAAGAGCCTTCGGAACGGAAAGAGGATTCGGCCGTCGTTTTGTGGATGATAGGCCCGCGTGTACCTTTCCAGCAGCAGCTCTTCAAATTTCTTTCTTTGCTCGTTACTCTCGAGCACCGCCAGAAACGGACGCAGACTGGTCCCTCGAAACCATTCAATAATGGATTGATGGCTGTCAACGACGTGGTAGTATTCGGTCTGCCAGATCTCCAGGCGCGCCGCCAAAGGCCGAAGCAGATTATAGTAAAAGGATGGGGGTTGTTTGGTGAGCGCGTTCAGCGCCGCCCCCATGAGGTGACGCCAGGAGGGATTGCCGGCAGTTTCGAGAATCTCCCGGTGCAGGGCCGAGTTGAAGTGCGCCGGCACCTGGACCGCGAGGGCGCCGCCGGGGGCCACCTGAGCGAAAAGGTGAGGAAAAAGGACCTCATGGTTCGGCACCCATTGCAAGGCGGCGTTCGAAAAAACCACGTCGAAGGGAATTCCGGCGCTCCAGGCCGCAATGTCTCCAATGATCCATTCATGATGAGGGTAAGACTCTGACGCGGCGGCGATCATGTCAGGTGAGCCGTCCAGACCCGTGATATCGGCTTTGGGCCAGCGCCGCCGAAGAACGGCCGTGCTG
Organism: Syntrophobacteraceae bacterium; assembly: GCA_049509275.1. GTDB lineage: Bacteria > Desulfobacterota > Syntrophobacteria > Syntrophobacterales > Syntrophobacteraceae > SbD1. Next base: position 1,532 of record JBELAB010000209.1, read on the forward strand.
TTTCCGGGCCCGCAGCCCAGGTCTATGATCCGTCCGGGATCAGGAATCGCTACGCGCGTGGCCAAATCTACAGATGGCTGGGTCCGCTCGTCGGCAAACCTCAAATAGATCTCGGCATCCCACCCGGGCATCTTTTATACAAAGCCCCCTTCCACAAATAATCTCCGCATTGCACTAGCGTCCACCTCGTTTTTCGAGGCTCAAAGATACCGGATGAGACATTAGCATTGCTCCCTGAACAGCAGCAAAGGCGGATCGTAGATCTCTGGCGGCTTCAAGCCGAGCAGTTGCATGATAGTCGAAGCCACGTTTGTCAGGCCGGGTTCTTTGATTTCCGGGTTGAACGCTATGCAATCGTCTCCTGTCGGGTCAAAGACGATGAACCACACGGGATTCAACGTATGAGCGGTTTTTGCCCTGATCCTGCCGTCCGCATAGAGTTTTGGCGTTCTGCTTTTTTCATCTATTTCGAACATTTCCTCGGCGTTGCCGTGGTCCGCCGTGACTATCAGGATTCCCCCCGCCTTACGGGTGGCCTCCATCAGCCTTCCCAGGCACAGATCGACGGTTTCGACCGCTATTTCGGCCGCCTGATAGACGCCCGTATGCCCTACCATATCTCCATTCGGGTAGTTGAGCCTGATCAGATCGCAGCGTCTCAAAAGGATTGCCTCTACCGTTTTGTCCGTAATTTCAGCCGCCTTCATCCAGGGGCGCTCTTCGAAAGGCACCCTGTCCGAAGGGATCTCGATATACTCTTCAAGTTTTTCATCTATTTTTCCGGACCTGTTCCCATTCCAGAAATATGTGACATGCCCAAACTTCTGAGTCTCACTGATAGCCATTTGCCGCTTGTGATGAATGGAGAGGTACTCACCGACAGTGTGGTCGATGTGCGGCGGTTCAACCAGGTAATTATGCGGAATGTGCAGTTCAGAATCATATTCCATCATCCCGGCATAGGCCGCCATGGGACATGGTATCCGCTCGAAATAAGGAAAATGTTCATCTTCGAAAGCGCGGCATATCTCTATGGCCCTGTCTCCGCGAAAGTTGAAGAGTGCAACCGCATCCCCATCAAGGATGGGACCCACAGCAACCCCGGATTCGTCCGCAATTACAAACGGCGGAAGGTCCTGGTCTATGATGCCTGGTTTTTCTTCCCGGTAAGTCTTTATGGCCGCCTCAGCGGAACTGAACTTCCTTCCCTCCCCGGCGACATGGGTCTTCCATCCCAACGCTACCATCCCCCAATCGGCCTCGTAGCGGTCCATGGTGATCTTCATCCGTCCGCCGCCGCTTGCGATGCGGTAGTCAACGTGGGCCTGCTCTCGCAACGTTTTCAGCAGGGTCTCCAATCTGCTGACGTATTCGAGTGCGGAAGTCTCGCCCACATCCCGCCCATCGAGCAGAATGTGCACACGTGCCCGCGGCAGTTTATCCTCGAACGCAAGGTGCTTGAGCATCGCCTCCAGGTGCTTGATATGGCTGTGAATATCTCCGTCAGAAAGTAGGCCTATGAAATGCATCGATCCCTTGTGTTCAAAGCAGTACCGGACAAGACGCCGCCAGGCGCGCCCTTCGAAAAGCCTGCCGGATTCGATAGCTTCATTGACCAGTCTTGCTCCCTGGGGGTATAAGCGGCCGGCGCCCAGAGCATTATGCCCGACCTCGGAGTTACCCATGTCATGATCGGAAGGAAGGCCGACCGCCTTTCCATGCGCGCGGAGCAGCCGGTAACGGCAGTTGGCGAGAAGCCAATCCAGATTGGGAGTGCAGGCGTTTGCCACCGCGTTACCCAGCAGCTCCTCGCGGTAGCCGATGCCGTCCATGATCGTCACGGTAACCGGGCGCGGACTCCGGTGTGTAAGCAAACTTACAGTGCCCTTCATTCTGGTTCTCCGCTTCGATTGGTTCAGGGCCGCCGCGCTCTGACCCCTCGGGGTTTCTCACCCAGGGTTACGGTTAATGTTCCGGATGTGCCATCCCAGCGAACGATCCCCAGCCGGATTGTATCCCCTGGGTGCAGCTTTCGAATTTCCCGGATCGCGGTGTCCGCGTCCGGCACCTGGACTTCGTTGACACTGACAATCACGTCTCCTCCCACTGCTACAATGTTGTTCCCGATCTGCGCTTTCCGGCTTCCTCCCCTTACTCCCGCTTTATCGGCAGGCCCGCCCGGGGTTGTTTCGACTACCATTGCGCCCCCCTTGACAGGGAGTCTGAGCGCCTCTGCGATATCCGGAAACAGGTTCATCATAGTTGCCCCCATAAATGGATAGCTATAATACCCTTTCTCGATTAGATCATTCACTATCCTTTTGGCCGTATTGATCGGAATGGCGAAGCCGATCCCGACGCTTGCCCCGGTCGGGCTGAAAATAGCCGTGGTGATGCCGATCAGTTTGCCGGAGGAATCGATCAACGGTCCTCCGGAGTTGCCCGGATTGATAGAGGCGTCTGTCTGGATGATGTCCTCGACCAGGGTGCCGTTTTCCGCCCTCATCGTCCGCCCCACTGAACTGACCACCCCCGTGGTAAGGGTCTGGCCCAACCCAAAGGGATTCCCGATGGCCATGGCTTTCTGGCCGACTTTAAGGCCTGCCGAATCACCCATCGGGATTACGGTCAGACTTTCTTTGGGGGCCTCTATCTTGAGAACCGCCAGATCGGTGTCCGGATCGGAGCCCATAAGCTTGGCCGTGCACTTTTTGCCGTCGGCAAGAGTGACTTCCAACTTTCCATCCCCGATAACATGATTGTTTGTCAGGATGAAACCGCGGGAATCGATAATCGAGCCTGACCCGGTTCCCTTGCGGGGAATCACATTCAAAAAGAAATCGTGCTCCATAACTGTGCTGGTTATGTTCACTACTCCCGGTGCAAGGCGCTCGTAGAGGTCGATATTGTTTTTTTCTTCCTCGGTCAGAGCGATCGCCAGGGACGTATAAGCAAGGAAAAACACCAAAAGCGCCGGACTGAGTATTCTTGTGGAACGCATGCTCTCTCCATCGCCACCATGGATCGGTAAAGAAAATAGATTACTCCATATCGTACTGCCGGCTCTGATTTCTGTATATCCGTCTGAGAAGCCAGGCCGCCAGCAGTATTGCAAGGACCCAGCCCGTAATCTTGCGCCAGGGATGCATAAGCTCCGGGGCAGCGGCTTTGATACGCTTTACGGGCAGGGCGAATCCGATACGTATACTCGCTCCGGTGGGACTGATAATCGCTGTGCAAAGCCCCACCAGTTCTCCATCCAGGTTTATGAGCGCCCCGCCTGAATTGCCCGGATTTATGGGAGCATCTGTCTGAATCAGGCCTTTAAGGACTGTCTCGTGATCCCTGATGGTACGGCCGGTCATGCTGATAACGCCAGAGGTAAGGGTCTGCCCCAAACCGAAGGGATTCCCCACGGCGAGGACCCTTTGTCCGACCCTGAGGGTGTCCGAATCTCCGAGGGCGATTGCTTTAAGGGGCTTGTCCCCAACGTCCACTTTTATCACTGCCAGGTCATCGTTCGGGTCGGAAGCAGTAATTCTGGCTTCGAGTCGTCTGCCGTCGGAGAGCACGACCCGGACATCCTGCGCTCCGGAGACAACGTGGCCGTTCGTAATGATCAGTCCGTCCTTCCTGAGTACGACCCCCGAACCCGAACCCGTTATGGACGGAGTCGCGCAGAAGAAAAACTCGGCCTCACACGCCTGGGTCGTGATGTTCACCACCGACGGCGCGACCTTCTCGTAGGCATCAATAGTAGTGATTTCCTCTGCGGTAAGGGCTGAGGCGTTCGAATATACCCCTGAGATAAAAACAAGCAGTATTGAGATCGCTGCCCAAGGACCTTTTGCGCCAAATGACAAATTCAAGTGCATGGAGGCTCGTTTTCGCTCCCGGGATTACTCGGCACGCTTCACGCGTGCTTGTTTTCGGAATATACATTCAATTAATCCGAACGTCTATAAACAGGCCACCCGCCGCCGGCCCACCGCGACTGAAAGACGCAGTCCAATGTGGGCCGGCGCGGGTTGTGCCGCGTAGCGCACTAATGTGCGCGTAGCGGCTTTTTATGAGTTTCTTTGGGTTAATTACCTTATTCATGGTCTATCTCGGTAGGTTCATGACGGCTCATTTCATCCCGGTTTATATACAGCGGCATAAATAATTGCTTAAACCTTTCTTATCCACCGCCCGGTGCAGCCCGCTCAAAGATAAGGGTAATCTGAGGTGCCGCAACGCGGCGGGCAACCGTTTCCTCCTTACCGACAATAACTTTTCGCAATAATGGAGCGACACCGGACGCTTTGTGATGCCAACAAATGTTGCCAAAATACGATTCCCGATATCCATTCTCCGCCATCCGCCTTCCGTATGACTGTTTTCATT
>JBELAB010000021.1:0-14512 GCA_049509275.1 Syntrophobacteraceae bacterium
GTCGGATTTGACAGTGAGAAATTCCTGGAGCGCAAAGGCAGCCCCGTAGGCTTCCATGGTCCAGACTTCCATTTCACCCAGACGCTGTCCTCCGAACTGAGCTTTTCCGCCAAGCGGCTGCTGGGTGACAAGAGAGTAGGGGCCAATGGACCTTGCATGGATCTTGTCATCCACCAGGTGGTGGAGTTTGAGCATATACATGACGCCGACGGTAACAGACTGATCGAAAGGCAAACCTGTGCGTCCGTCGAAGAGGATTGACTGGCCCGTTTCGGGCACGCCGGCTTCCTTGAGAAAGCCTCTGATCTCGCTCTCTTCGGCTCCGTCGAAAACAGGCGTGGCCACATGTATGCCTTCTTTGAGATCGGGAATCAGCTCTTTAAATTCCTGGTCCGAGGCGTTTTCGAAAAAATCGGCGTACTCAAGATTATTGTATATGCGCCGAAGCTTCTCATCTATAGTCTCGCGCTCCTTGGCTTTGCGCAGATACTCATCGAGCATTGCCGCGAGTTGGTGGCCAATTCCCTGGGCCGCCCAGCCCAGATGAGTCTCCAGCACCTGACCGACGTTCATACGAGAAGGGACGCCAAGCGGATTCAAAACAATGTCCATCGGGGTCCCATCGGGAAAGTAGGGCATATCCTCGGGGGGAAGAATCCTGGAAACGACACCCTTGTTTCCGTGCCGCCCGGCCATTTTGTCTCCCACCTGGAGTTTTCTTTTCACGGCGATATAGACTTTCACCATCTTGATGACACCCGGCGGAAGCTCATCGCCCCTTTTCAGTTTGTTTATCTTTTCCTCGAAGAGCTCCCTTACGGCCTGGACCTGCTTGCGGCAATTCGAAAAGATCGCCTCGACTTCCATGGAAGCCGCCGGCGCCTTGGCGGCGCTTATCTGGTCCCAGAGTTCGTTGGGAACCTGGAGGAGCGCCTCTTCTGTCCATGGATCTCCCTTTTTGAGATAAACTTTTTTGCCGTCCTTAATGGCAGAGTCGCTGTTCTTACCCTGAAGCACCTGAGCCATCTGCCTCACGGCAGTCTTTCTTATGATGTCCAGCTCATCGCGCTGGTCTTTCATAAGCCGCCCGATCTCCTGTTCCTCTATCTGGCGGGTCCGCTCATCTTTTTCGACACCCTTTCGAGAGAAAACCTTGGCGTCGATTATGATTCCCTCGACCCCCGGCGGAACGCGAAGCGAGGTGTCTTTCACATCGCTGGCTTTCTCACCGAAAATCGCCCTCAGCAGTTTCTCTTCCGGGGTAAGCTGCGATTCGCCCTTCGGTGTGACCTTGCCCACAAGGATATCGTTGGGCTTGATATAGGCGCCAATCCGAATTATCCCGCTGTCGTCCAGGTTCTTGAGGGCTTCATCCCCTATATTGGGGATGTCTCTGGTGATCTCTTCCTTGCCGAGCTTGGTGTCTCGGGCCACCACTTCGAATTCCTCGATGTGAATCGAGGTGAAGACGTCCTCCTTCACTATGCGTTCACTCACAAGGATTGAGTCTTCGAAGTTATAGCCACCCCAGCTCATGAAGGCCACCATCACGTTGCGTCCGAGCGCGAGATCTCCGTGGTCGGTGGAAGGCCCGTCGGCAAGTATCTGGCCTTTCTTTACGAAGTCGCCCTGTCTTACCAGAGGCTTCTGATTGATGCAGGTATTCTGGTTCGAACGCTGGAATTTGATCAGCTTGTAAATATCAACCCCGCTTCCGATATCGATACTGTTGGTGGCGCGCACGACGATCCTGGTAGCGTCCACGTATTCTACAACGCCCTCGCGCCTGGCCACTATCGTGACGCCGCTGTCCCTGGCCACTATGCGTTCGATCCCGGTCCCTACCAGCGGGGCGCGGGTCTGAATAAGAGGCACAGCCTGACGCTGCATGTTGGATCCCATGAGCGCGCGGTTTGCGTCGTCATGCTCCAGGAAAGGAATCAGCGAGGCGGAAACGCTCACGAGCTGGTTGGGGGAAACATCCATGTATCGGATCTCGTTGGGCGGGACCATGACAAATTCGCCCGCTTTTCGGGCGGAAATCTGTTCATCCCTGAAGCCGCCTTTTTCGTCGAGGGCCGCGTTGGCCTGCGCGATCGGGTAATCCTTCTCGTCCATGGCAGTGAGGTAGTTGACATCCGAGCGGGCTGTCGAGCTTTCCACCCTGCGGTAGGGAGTTTCGATGAACCCGTAAGGATTTACCCTCGCATAGGTGGATAGAGACACGATCAGGCCGATATTGGGACCTTCGGGGGTCTCGATCGGGCAGATCCTGCCGTAGTGAGTGGGGTGTACGTCGCGAACCTCGAAGCCCGCCCGCTCGCGTGTCAGTCCTCCCGGCCCAAGGGCGCTCAGGCGCCGCTTGTGGGTAATTTCGGAAAGCGGGTTCGTCTGGTCCATGAACTGAGAAAGCTGACTTGTCCCGAAAAATTCCTTTACCACTGCGGAAACCGGTTTTGCGTTGATGAGGTCGTGGGGCATCAGCGCCTCAACTTCCTGAAGGGTCATTCTTTCCTTGATGGCCCTCTCCATACGCACCAGGCCGATGCGGTACTGGTTTTCAAGAAGTTCACCCACCGCCCGCACCCTGCGGTTTCCCAGATTATCTATGTCATCGACAGGCCCCTGTGAGTCTTTGAGCTTAATCAACTGGCGCACCGATGTAAGGATATCTTCCTTTCGAAGCACCCGGCAGTCGAGGGGCACATCGAGGTCAAGCTGCAAGTTTAGCTTCAGCCGTCCGACCTCGGACAGATCGTAGTGGTCCGAATCGAAAAACAGACTCTTGAAAAATTCGTTTGCCACCTCTAAAGTAGGTGGGTTGCTCGGGCGCAGTCTTCGGTAGATTTCTATCAGAGCGTCTTCCCTGGTGTTGACCTTGTCCATAAGCAAGGTGTTTCTGAAAGAGGGGCTGATGTCAGGGCCCTCCAGGTGCAGCAGTTCGATTTCATTGATTGCGCGTTCTCTGAAATCGTTGAGCATTTCCTCGTTTATCGAATCGTTGCACTCGGCGATGATCTCGCCCGAGGTAAAGTCGATTACGTCCTGGGCCAAAACCTGTCCGATAAGCTCCGATATCTTGACCGGAAGCCGGCTGATTCCGATTTCCTGAAGCCTTCTAAGGGCCTGCTTGCCCAGTTTTCTGTTTTTTCTGATCAGAACTTCGCCTGTTGCCGGGTGCACGATATCCTCTGAAGCGCGGCTTCCCAGAAGGATATCAGGGTTAAGCTCCTTTTCTATGTGCGCCTCAGCGGTAAGGAACACCTTTTCGCTGGGGTAGAAGTAGTTCAGTAGTTCTTCCGTCGAGTACCCGAGGGCTTTTAGAAGAACCGTGACAGGGAATTTCCGCCTCCTGTCGATGCGTATGTATAGAATGTCTTTCGGATCGAATTCCAGGTCGAGCCAGGAGCCGCGAAGCGGGATAATCCGGGCCGAGTAAAGTATTTTGCCGCTCGAGTGGGTTTTTCCCCGGTCATGATCGAAGAAAATGCCGGGCGAACGGTGCAACTGGCTCACTATGACCCGCTCGGTCCCGTTGATAATGAACGTTCCGTTGTCGGTCATGAGCGGCAGGGTTCCGAAATAGATTTCCTGTTCCTTTATATCGCGAATGGATCGGGTGTTGGCTTCCTTGCCCACGTCATAGACAACCAGGCGCACCACTATCTTGACGGGGGCCTCGTAAGTCATTCCCCGTGCGAGGCATTCGTCGACTTCATACTTCACATCGCCGAAACTGTATTGAACGAACTCCAGCGAGGCCGTCCCACTAAAATCTTCGATGGGGAAAACGGACCTGAAGACCTCCTGCAGGCCTCTTTCCACCCTGGCCTCGGGGGGCACATCCTTTTGCAGAAAAAGCTCATAGCTCTCCTTCTGCATCTGGATAAGATTGGGTATTTCCACGATCTTTCGGATTTTTCCAAAATTTTTGCGAACCCTGTACTCATGGGTTAGTGCAGTTGGCATGTTCTCTCCTGCAAATGAAATTGTGACGAATGAGAGGGCTGCGATAAATCAGTTTTGCGTGCAGTCCTTGTCCATCCATCACTTCCCGCTGGTATGCCGCTAAAATGAAGAAAATCGGAAACCGGCCGGTCGAGTCAGCACATGCAGCCGATTCCCGATATTTTACAAATTTTGAGTCTTTATTTGATCTCGACAGTTGCACCTGCCTCTGTAAGCTGTTTGGCAACGGCTTCGGCCTCTGCCTTGGGAATGCCTTCCTTGACCGTTCCCGGAACTTTTTCCACCAGGTCCTTGGCTTCTTTGAGGCCCAGGCTGGTGATCGCCCGAACTTCCTTGATTACGTTGATCTTCTTGTCGCCAACATTTGTAATGATGACCGAGAATTCGGTCTGTTCCTCCACGACTGGCGCTTCAGCAGCAGCTCCGGGCATTGCGGCCGCTGAGACCGGGACGGCGGCGCTGACGCCGAAAGTCTGTTCGAGTTCCTTTACCAATTCGCTTAGCTCGAGAACTGTCATACCCTTGATGAATTCAATAACTTCCAGTTTTGTAACAGCCATCTATAATCCTCCACGATTGTCTTAAGCAGCAGCCGGTTGTTCTTTCTGGCGCTGGATAGCGGCCAACACACAAACAAAAGCTCTTGGAACTCCACTCAGAACCGTAACCAGACTGGTGGGCACGGCGTTGAGCGTTCCCAGCATTTTGGCAAGAAGTTCTTCTCTGGGCGGTAAATCAGCCAAGGCCAGAATCTGACCGGGATCGATCAGGCGGTTGCCGAGCGCTCCCGCCTTCAGCTTCAGCTTTTCGTTGGTTTTGCTGAATTTTTTGATGATCCTGGCCGGAAGGGCCGGGTCGCCGAACGCGATTGCAACCGCGCAGGTGCCGGTGAGCATCGGATCGAGCACCGATGCGCCGGTCTGCTTGCATGCAAGGCGCATCAAGGTGTTCTTCACCACCTGATAATCAACTTTTTCCACTGCAAGCGAATCGCGCAGACTGGTTATTTGGGCTACCGTCAGTCCCTTAAAGTCGGTCAGAATGGCCGCGCTGGCTCTTCCCAGTTTCTTGTGAAGCTCCGCAATAATTTTTTCTTTCTTGGAGCGCTCCAAAGTAAAATATGCCTCCTTTCGCTTCTGCCGGTGTGCTTTCGAACTATCCTTCCGGGTGCGCCGAATCGAAAACGGGAGGATTTTGTATCATGAGCCCTTGCGCCTGGTTCGCTCTCAGGAATCTGTGCGGGTCCCCGGTTTAGGGATTTAAACATCGACGGATGCACCCGCGGTCTCCGATAACTGAAAACACCAAACGGCAGTTAAGTTGTTAAAAGCAGTTGGCTTGGTATATGAGGGCCACCGGAAATAGACGGCCGGCCGCCGAAGGGCCGATCTCGACGCTCCGCGAGGCGGGTCCCACCGCCCAAGCTGATGACTAAACAACAATCGATTTCACCGCGAGCGGATCGACCTGAATGCCGGGGCCCATGGTCGTCGATATGGCGATCCCTTTCATGTAGGTACCCTTGGCAGCCGAAGGTTTGATCCGCATGAGCGTGTCGATGAAAGCCGAGATGTTCTGGAGAAGTTTTTCTTCTCCGAAGGAAACTTTGCCCATCGGGGCATGGACAATCCCGGTCTTTTCAACCCGGAAATCCACCTTGCCGGCCTTGATCTCTTTGATGATCCGAGCCAGATCGAAGGTGACCGTTCCCAGCTTGGCGTTGGGCATAAGCCCTCTTGGACCCAGAATCTTGCCTATCTTGCCTACCGAACCCATCATGTCGGGTGTGGCAACGGCTTTGTCGAATTCGAGCCATCCTTCGCGGATTTTTTCGATCATCTCGTCGCCACCCGTGTGATCAGCGCCCGCGTCAAGGGCCTCCTTAACCTTCTCGCCCTTGGCGAAAACCATAACCCTCACTGTTTTACCCAACCCATTGGGCAGAACGACCGTACCTCTGACCATCTGGTCGGCATGGCGCGGGTCAACACCCAACCGAACGGCTATATCCAGCGTCTGGTCGAACTTGGCGAAAGAAGTGTCGGCCGCCAGATGGACAGCTTCCTGGAAGGTGTAGCGTTTCGCTGGATCGATTTTGCCGCAGGCGGCAATATACTTTTTCCCATGCTTTGCCATTTTAACTCTCGAAACTCCCTTCCTCTGGTTTATTCAATGTCGATCCCCATGCTGCGCGCCGTTCCGGAAATGGTGGCCACCGCTGCCGCGAGGCTACGTGCGTTCAGGTCGGGCATCTTGAGCCTGGCGATTTCCTCGACCTGGGCTTTGCTGACCTTGGCGACCTTATTGCGGTTGGGTTCGTTGGATCCTTTCGCTATCTGGGCGGCCTTTTTCAGAAGAATAGCGGCCGGGGGCGTCTTGGTAATGAAGGTAAACGACCGGTCCGAAAAGACTGTGATGACCACCGGAATGATCATCCCTTCCTGCCCCTGGGTCTTTGCGTTGAACTGCTTGCAGAACTCCATGATATTGACCCCATGCTGACCGAGCGCAGGGCCGATGGGCGGAGAGGGGTTCGCCTGTGCAGCGGGAACCTGTAATTTGATGTTGGTTACGACTTTTTTTGCCATCCTCTAAAAGACTCCTTACGATGCGGCCTTTATGTTCGGTTTACCTGGACGAAATCGAGTTCCACAGGAGTGGAACGGCCGAATATACTTACCAGGACCCTGACTTTGCCCTTCTCGGGAATCACTTCGTCAATGGTTCCGTTGAAGTTGGCAAACGGGCCGTCTATAACGCGAACCTCGTCTCCTTTTTCGAATTTGAATTTTGGACGAGGTTTCTGAGCGCCTTCCTGCATCTGCTGAATTATGGCTTCGGCTTCTGCATCAGAGAGCGGGATGGGCTTTTCCTGGCTTCCAATAAATCCGGTCACTTTGGGGGTGTGGCGAACAAGGTGCCAGGTTTCGTCGTTGAGTTCCATCTGCACCAGGATATATCCGGGGTAGAATTTCCTCGACGAGGCCTTCCTCTGGCCCTTCACAAGTTCGATCACCTTCTCGGTGGGAACCAGGACCTGGCCGAAATAGGCGCCTTTGTCATCGGCCCTGACACGTTCCTCCAGGGCCGATTTCACCTTGTGCTCAAACACCGAATACGTGTGAACAATGTACCATTTTAGATTTGCCACTCAATTGCCCCACGCGGCTCGCCATCGAGCCGTTATTTTAGATGCCGCCCCCGTCTGTCTCAACCCACCAGAAGCTTAACAAGCCTGCTCAAAATGAGATCTACAATTCCCAGAAAAACGGCCACCAGACCAACGATCGTCAGTACGACCGCCGTCGACCCCAATGTTTCCTTGCGCGAAGGCCAGACTACCTTCTTAAGTTCGAAGACCACCTCTCGTAAGTAGCTGCGAGACGTATCCACCCATACAATCGACGTCTCGCCGGGCTTCCTGACCGCTTTCTTCGGGGTATCCGTCTTCTTGGCAATATCCGTTTTCTTCGGCTTGGCCGGCTTGAGGGCCGCCGGTTTGGCTGCCGCCTTTTTCACCGCCTCTGTGCCTTTGAGTTTTTTATCCGTGCTCTGATCTTTTTTTGCGAAAAGTTTCATGTATCACTCATACGCTCGATCCTGGAGGTCAACAGGAATTGTTTGCCGGCACGAAGGCCAGTCAATGCCACAGGCTTTAGGCCGCCGCGGCCTACTTGGTCTCCTTGTGCTCGGTGTGCGCGTTGCAGAACCTGCAATACTTCCTGAAAGCAAGTTTCTCGGGGGTAGTCCGCTTGTTCTTGGTCGTATTATAGTTGCGCCGCTTGCACTGGGAGCAGGCCAGAGTAACTAGAACTCGCATTTTAAATCCCTTATTTAACGATGTCTGTAATAACCCCGGCGCCCACCGTGCGGCCGCCTTCGCGAATTGCGAACCGGAGTTCCTTCTCCAGAGCAACGGGAGTAATGAGCTTGACTTCGCAACTGATATTATCGCCGGGCATAACCATTTCGACCCCTTCGGGCAGGGTCATGACGCCTGTAACGTCAGTGGTCCTGAAATAGAACTGCGGCCGGTAGCCGGGGAAAAAAGGAGTATGCCGCCCGCCTTCCTCCTTTTTCAATACGTAGACTTCCGCCTTGAAATCCGTGTGCGGGGTGATCGAACCGGGCCTGGCAACAACCTGGCCGCGCTCGACATCGTCTCGTTTGGTTCCACGCAAAAGCACGCCTACATTGTCGCCCGCCTGGCCCGAATCCAGGGTCTTGCGGAACATTTCAACGCCCGTGCAAACTGTCTTAAAAGTAGGACGGAATCCGACAATTTCAACTTCGTCGCTGACTTTGACTACACCGCGCTCGACACGGCCCGTGACCACCGTTCCGCGACCCGAGATGGAGAAAACGTCTTCGATGGGCATCAGAAACGGCTTGTCGATGTCGCGCACAGGGTCCGGAATATATGCGTCGATTGCTTCCATGAGCTCGAATACGCACTTTGCGTTCTCGCTGTTCACATCTTCCGTCTCGAGCGCCTTCAATGCCGAGCCTTTGATGATCGGGATATCGTCTCCGGGAAACTTGTACTTGGTCAGAAGCTCGCGAAGCTCCAGCTCAACAAGCTCGATAAGCTCGGGATCGTCCACCATGTCAACCTTGTTCAGAAATACAACAATGTAGGGAACACCAACCTGGCGGGCCAGAAGAATGTGCTCGCGGGTCTGAGGCATCGGGCCGTCGTCGGCGGCAACCACCAGGATCGCCCCGTCCATCTGAGCCGCCCCGGTGATCATGTTCTTTATATAATCCGCATGGCCGGGACAATCCACATGCGCATAGTGGCGCTTGTCGGTCTCATATTCGACGTGGGCGGTTGCGATGGTGATGCCGCGCTCGCGCTCCTCGGGCGCCTTGTCGATCTGGTCAAACGGAACGAACGTGGCCTTGCCCTTCTTTGCAAGTTGCTTTGTAATCGCTGCGGTAAGGGTCGTCTTCCCATGGTCAATGTGACCAATCGTCCCCACATTTACATGTGGCTTTGTCCGCTCGAATTTCTTTTTAGCCATTAGAGAATCCTCCTCGCCAGGCTTTCAGACCATGCCTCATATCTTTAAAATCTTTTGCCGCAAGTATAATCAAAGCCTACCACCTGTAGTGGGCGAACGCCTTGTTGGCGTCAGCCATCCGATGGGTATCCTCGCGTTTTTTCACCGAACCGCCTCGGTTCTGCGCCGCATCCATCAACTCGCCCGCGAGCCTCTGAGTCATAGTCTTCTCTGAACGCGACTTGGCGTAACTTATGATCCACCTCATGGCCAGAGCGTCGCGCCGCTCCGAGCGCACTTCCACGGGGACCTGGTAAGTTGCTCCGCCCACACGCCTGGATTTGACCTCCACAACGGGCCTTACGTTGTCGAGAGCTTTATGGAATATGTCGAGCGGGTCCTGCTTTGAACGCTGCTCTATCAGGGTGAGGGCCAGATAGAAAATCTGCTCGGCAGTACTTTTCTTGCCGCGGCGCATGACGTTGTTGATGAATTTGGCCGCCAGCCGGCTGTTGAATTTGGGGTCCGGCAGTACGTAACGTTTTGGGACTTCTCTTCTCCTGGGCATCCCTTTTCCTTCGATTAATTCTGTGTTTTAAGGCAAAAGAGAGGCCATGGCGACAAATCAAAGAGCCATGGCCCCAGAACTCTTTGGATTCTGGTTACTTCGGCCTTTTGGTACCGTACTTGGAACGGCCCTGCTTGCGATCCGCAACTCCCAACGCATCGAGAGTTCCTCGAATGATATGGTACCGGACTCCGGGAAGGTCCTTTACACGGCCACCGCGAATGAGCACAACGGAGTGCTCCTGTAGATTGTGCCCGATCCCCGGGATATAGGATGTAACTTCAATACCGTTTGTCAAGCGGACGCGGGCGATTTTGCGCAAGGCCGAATTAGGCTTCTTGGGCGTCGTCGTATATACGCGAACACAAACTCCGCGCTTCTGAGGGCAGCTCTGAAGGGCGGGAGTACTGGATTTTTTCCGGACCTCTTCCCTGCCTTTTCTGACCAACTGGTTGATAGTGGGCATTCCAGTATTAAACTCCATTATAAATAAATTAAAGAAGGCTCGGCTCAGACAAAGGATTGCGGACTTTCCGAGCTGGAAAATCCTTTACTTTTAAAGGAACCGGACCTAAATGTCAAGCCCAAAACCGATGTCACCAGGTGGATATGGATCTCGGATATCGCTTTGGACTTCCAACATCGGGCTTGCCTCTCACTTTCTTACGTCCCGGTACTGCCTGAGTCCCGAGCCGGCAGGAATCAGCCTGCCCATTATGACGTTCTCCTTAAGCCCCAGCAGATTGTCAACCTTTCCGGCGGTAGCAGCGTCGGTGAGCACCTTGGTCGTCTCCTGGAAAGAGGCCGCAGAGATGAAGCTTTGGGTGCTCAAAGATGCCTTGGTGATGCCGAGCAAAAGAGGTTCTGCAACGGCAGCCCGCTGCCCATGGCCAACAAGCTGCTCGTTAACTTCCTCGAAGATCGGCTTTTCCACATGCTCGCCCAGAAGGAACTCGGAGTCCCCGGGATCGGTGATTCGGACCCGCTTGAGCATCTGTCTCACAATGACCTCGATATGCTTGTCATTGATCTTGACGCCCTGGAGCCTATAGACCTGCTGAACTTCATCGACCAGGTATTTGGCCACTTCTTTTTCGCCAAGTACCGTCAGAATATCATGGGGATTAGGCGAGCCGTCCATAAGGGCCTCGCCCGCGCGCACATAATCGCCTTCGTGCACGCTGATGTGTTTGCCCTTCGGGATCAGATACTCACGCGGGTCTCCCACTTGGGGAGTGATTACAACTTTGCGCTTGCCTTTGGTGTCTTTTCCGAAACTCACCACGCCGTCGATTTCGGTAATAACGGCGTTTTCCTTGGGCTTGCGCACCTCGAAGAGTTCAGCAACCCGGGGCAGACCGCCGGTTATGTCCTTTGTCTTCGTGGTCTCGCGCGGAATTCTTGCAAGAACGTCTCCGGGGAAGACCTGATCACCCTCGACCACCATCACAATGGCGCCGACCGGCATGAAGTAGCGCGCCGCGCCGCCTTCACCAACCTTGGCCGTTCTGCCTTTTTCGTCCTTGATGGAGATCCTGGGCCGCACGTCGGATTCCCGGAATTCGACAACCACTTTGCTGGACTTGCCGGTAACCGGGTCCAGCTTTTCCTGCATGGTCTGCCCTTCGGTGATATCGCCGAACTTTACACTCCCTGAGACTTCGGTCAGAATCGGTGTCGTAAACGGGTCCCATTCGGCGAGCAATGAGTCGGGTTCGACCCGCTGGCCTTCGGCAACCTTAAGCTTGGCCCCGTAGACGATGACGTATCGCTCCCGCTCGCGACCGGTTTCGCTGATGATGCTGATTTCACCGTTGCGGTTCATGGCGACCAGATCGCCCTCGCGGTTGTGAATGATATTGAGATTGAGAAACTTGACTGTACCCGCGTAGCGATTGCTGATCGATGTGCGCTCGATGCTCTTGCTGGCCGTACCGCCGATATGGAACGTACGCATGGTAAGCTGAGTTCCGGGCTCACCGATGGATTGGGCGGCTATAATGCCGATCGCCTCTCCGATTTCAGCCAATTTCCCCTGAGCGAGGTCGCGGCCGTAGCACATGGCGCAAACACCCCTGGGAGACCGGCAGGTAAGCGCCGAACGGATATTCACCTTTTCGATTCCAGCGTCTTCGATTTCGATGACCTTCTTCTCATTGATCTCTGCCCCCATCGGGACGATCACTTCGGCTGTAACCGGATCGACTATATCATCCTGTGCCGTACGGCCAAGGATGCGGTCTCCCAGCCTCTGAATTATTTCACCGGCTTCCAGCAGCGCTTCCACCTCGATTCCGTCCATCGTGCTGCAATCGGTTTCCGCTATGATCACATCCTGGGACACATCCACCAGACGGCGTGTGAGGTAACCGGAGTTGGCCGTCTTGAGGGCGGTGTCTGCAAGACCTTTTCGCGCGCCGTGCGTCGAAATGAAGTACTGCAGAACCGTGAGACCTTCACGGAAATTGGCCGTGATCGGGGTCTCGATGATTTCACCCGAAGGCTTGGCCATAAGTCCGCGCATCCCGGCCAACTGACGCATCTGGTCCTTGCTGCCGCGCGCCCCTGAATCCGCCATCATGTAAATCGGATTGAAGGATTCCACATGCATTGTCTCGCCTTGAGGCCCGAGGATCTCCGTTGCTCCAATCTCTCTCATCATTTCGGCGGCTACGTCTTCAGTCGCCTTGGCCCAGATATCCACGGCCTTGTTGTATTTTTCACCCTCCGTTATCAAACCCTCATTGTACTGCCGCTCGATCTCCTGCACCTGGTCAAAGGCAATTTGAAGGATCTCCGACTTGCGCTGTGGAATGGTCATGTCTTTGATCGAAATAGAGATACCCGAGCGGGTCGCATAGTGGTAACCGGTATCCTTGAGTCTGTCAGCCAGGATGACCGTGGCTTTGACTCCGGCGCTCCGGTAGCACGCATCGATCAACTGGGCAAGGGCCTTCTTGTTCATCACCTTGTTTACGGCTGAAAAATTAATCCCCTCCGGCAGAATCTCTGACAGGATCACTCGCCCGACGGTTGTTCTGACCAATTCCTCGGCAAGAACCTGACCTTTGTGGACTTCCTCCCCGGGCTGAACCATTATTTTGCGAGACACAAAGGCCCGGCCTTCGGTCAGCGCATAGGCCGGCCTTTTCCCGTCAACTTTCAAGACGATCTCTTTTTCGCTTACGTAATCGATGACTCCGTCTTGGTCTGCGGCTATGCGGAACCGAACGACGATGCCTGCATGCAGATCGGCCTGTTCAGCATCATAAGCCGAGCGCACCTCCTCGGGGCTGTTGTAGACCCGTATTTCGCCCCTGCCCATTGACTGCTTGAGCTCCTCGGCGTCTGCGAATGGCGAGGTGGACCCTTTGGCGAAAGGTTTTTCGCGCGTCATGTAATAAATTCCCAGAACTATGTCCTGAGAAGGCACGATGATCGGGTCGCCGTGTGCCGGGCTCAGAATGTTGTTGGTGGACATCATCAATATTCGCGCCTCGGCCTGTGCTTCGATTGAAAGCGGCACGTGAACGGCCATCTGGTCACCGTCGAAGTCGGCGTTGAAGGCCGTGCAAACCAGCGGATGGAGCTGAATGGCCTTGCCTTCGATAAGTATGGGTTCAAATGCCTGGATACCCAGCCGATGCAGGGTCGGAGCGCGGTTGAGCATTACCGGGAACTCCCGGACCACTTCATCCAGGGTGTCCCAAACCTCCGGTGTTTCGCGCTCGACCATCTTCTTGGCCGCTTTTATAGTGGTAACGTAGCCTTTTTCCTCAAGTTTGTTGTAGATGAAGGGCTTGAAGAGCTCAAGGGCCATTTTCTTGGGCAACCCGCACTGGTGGAGCCTCAGATTGGGGCCAATAACGATCACTGTGCGCCCCGAATAGTCAACCCGCTTGCCCAGAAGGTTTTGCCGGAACCGGCCCTGTTTTCCCTTGAGCATGTCGCTCAAGGACTTGAGGGGGCGCTTGCTCGCCCCTGTTATGGTTTTGCCGCGACGCCCATTGTCGAACAGAACGTCAACGGCTTCCTGGAGCATCCGTTTCTCATTGCGGATAATGATGTCCGGGGCGTTGAGTTCCTGAAGGCGCTTGAGCCGGTTGTTCCGGTTGATTACGCGCCTGTAGAGATCATTCAGGTCACTGGTGGCAAACCTTCCGCCATCCAGGGGAACAAGGGGCCTGAGGTCCGGCGGAAGAACGGGGATGACATCCATGATCATCCATTCCGGCCGGTTTTCGGACTCGCGGAATGCATCGATGATTTTCAGCCGTTTTGCAAGTTTTTTACGCTTTGCCACCGAGTTGGTCTTCACCATTTCTTCGCGCAGTTCCGTGGCAAGCTTCTCCAGGTCGAGGCTGGCGAGTAACTGCTTGATCGCCTCGGCGCCGATGCCTGCGGTAAAACGTCCGCCGTGTTCCTGCACCAGTTGGCGATAGCGTTCCTCGGTAAGCAACTCTGCCTTTTGCAGGTTCGTTTCGCCAGGGTCGAGCAGTATATACGAATCGAAATAAAGTACTTTTTCCAGCTCCCGAAGCGTCAGGTCCAGCAGGTTTCCGATCTTGCTTGGCAGACTCCTCAAAAACCATATGTGAGCTACCGGAGAAGCCAGCTCAATGTGGCCCATCCGCTCGCGGCGAACCTTGGACTGAATGACCTCGACCCCGCACTTTTCGCAAACCACACCTCGGTGCTTCATCCGTTTGTATTTGCCGCAGTTGCATTCATAGTCTTTGATCGGACCGAATATTCTGGCGCAGAAAAGCCCGTCTCGCTCGGGCTTGAATGTGCGGTAATTTATCGTTTCGGGTTTTTTCACTTCGCCGTAAGACCATTCCCGGATTCTTTCGGGAGATGAAATCATGATTTTGACGGCGTTGAAATTCAACGGATCTTTCGGTTTGGTAAAAAGAGAATAAAGTTCTTTCAAAAGGACCTCCTTGCGTGGTCAAATCTCATAGGATTGATC